>NZ_JBEXLR010000031.1:0-56487 GCF_040610095.1 Micromonospora sp. NPDC004540 | reverse complement strand
ATCCGAAGATGCGCCGCCGCAGCGTGGCCCGGTCCGGCGTCGAGTCGGTCCCGGTCGCCCATCACGGCGCGCCGCTGGCCGACTTCACGCCCGCCGACTACGCACGCCAGCCCGCGACCGGCTGGACCGCCGAGACACTTTGGGCCGCCGCATGGGGCTACGCCTACACGCACGGCGACGGGGCCCGGGGCGTGGCCCTGGTCGCGTTCCGCGACTTCAGCCGCGCCTACGACCGGTCCCGGAACCTTCAGCCCTCCTCGGCGCGGTCCGTCGTCCGCCAGGACGTAGAGGCCCGCCTACGTGGCGTCCGCTACTCGGCCGGACCCGAGGAGGTCGCCGAGTGACCGTCTACCGCATGTCCGAGGCCGCCCGGTCCTACCGGGTCCTACCGACGTCCCGTCAGCGTCACGACGACGGCCAGGCCGTGAAGGTGGCCCGGCTAGACGAAGACCGGTTAGCCGCCTGGTATCCCCTCGGCCAGGACGCCGTCCGCGCGGAGATCACCCGCCAGCTGGTCGCCGAGTACGGGCGCCGCGCGACCACGCCCGGGGAGTACCGGTTGCTGGTCCGATGGTTGCGCTACGCCGTCGCCGAGGAAATGGCCTGGCGGTACCCCGAGACAGGCCCGGAGAGCGCCGAGGACTTCGCCCCCTGGCCCGGGGTAGCCGCCGCTTAGTTCGGCCGCGTACGGCCGTCTGCCGAGGGGTAGAACGGCCGCCCTCGCCGATGTGATCGCCTCGCCCTGGACCGCGCCCAGGGCGAGGCGGTTTCGTCGTTTCCGGGCCCTGAACAGCCCGGCCCGCGCTGGCCCACTTCCCCTGTATGCAGATACCTCCCGCCCCGCCCGGGGCCCGCGCGATCGAACTCCGCCGGAAGAACGGCCCGAGCCTGTGGGCGTGGGTTGACGAAGCCGATTACGAGGACGTGTCGCGGTTCCATTGGTACGCGACTGTCGGCGGCCCGTACGTGGCCCGTAACGTCCGCCGCGAGGACGGCACCCGGACGATCGAATACCTTCACCGCCGATTGATCCCCGGCGCTGAGCGCGTCGACCACCGAGACGGGGACGGCCTGAACAACACCCGGGCGAACCTGCGCGCGACGACGCATGCCGAAAACATGCGCAACCGCCGAGGCCCGGCCGCGCACGGGACCTCGGGCTTCCTGGGCGTCTCCTGGCAGAAAGACCGGGGCAAATGGCAGGCGTACCTGCGCGACGACGCCGGTAAGCGCCACGTCGGCCAATTCGCCTCTCCGGTCGCCGCCGCGATCGCCCGGGACTGCGCGTGCCTGGCGGTCGACCCCGAACACTTCACCCTCAACTTCCCCGAACTGCGCGACCTGGTCGCCTGACCCTGTTTACACGCCTGCACCGAACCGAGGCCCCGTCCCTGGCAATGTCGCCGGGGGCGGGGCCTTTCGTCGTTTCCGGGCCGCGCGCCCGTCGCGGGTAGTGACCGCCGGCCTTACTCCTCGCCCGCCCACGTCGGGGTGAACGCATACCCGCCGCCCTCGGCCCGGCGCACGGTCACCCGGTCGAGTGCGAGCCGATACAGCGCCCGCCGTTCGGCCGTGTCGTTCGTCGCCAGCGCCTCGGCGAAGATCACGGGGTCGAGTAGGCCGCCGACGTCCAGGACGTCCGGGAAGGCCGCCAGAACATCCCGGGCCGCGTTCAGCCGTCCGACGGACCGCCGGTAGAGACGCTGCCAGCGTTCCGCCCCATCGGGGCCCGGGAACTCGCCGCGTTCGTACCGGGCGGCTTCGAGGTCCGCGACGTCGGCTTCCGCGACCGTGACCGCCTCGCGGGCCGCCCGTCGCTCGGCGTCGTCGGTCGGGTCCTGGCGGGTCAACCAGCGCGAGGCGACCGCCTCGAAGGCATCCGATCCCGGGTCGAGGGCCGCCAGGCGGGACAGGACGGCGTGTTCTACCCACGCTTCGGCGACACTGGCCCGGACGACCGGCCGCCCCTGACAGGCCCGCCCGTTGTGCGCCTGGCGCTGGCAACGGAAATAGGCGTGCCGCCGTTCGCCGTTCGCCTGAACCCGTTCGTTGTCGAAGACCAGGGGCCCGCCGCACTCGCACCGTAGGAGGCCGCTCAGCGCGTGTTTCGGCGCGGCCCCGACGACCGTCCGCCGCGACCCGCTCGGCGTCACGGGGGCCCGTTGTTCAATCGCCGCGAGGACCTGGGCGCGTTCGGCGAGCGTGATGATCGGTTCATCCGAGACCGTCACGGCCTCGCCGTCCAGGCCGCGTCCGACCGCGCCGTCCCGCCGAGGGTAGAGACCCGCGAGCGCTGGACTGGTCAGGATGCGTCGCAGCGACGGGACCCGCCAGCGGGGCGAGGTCTGGCCGTCGCGCGGTGTGTAGCCCTTTCCGACGGCTGGCGACGGTACGCCTGCGTCGTCCAGTCCGGCGACGATCGCCCGCAGCGACCGCCCCGCGAGGACCTGGCGGACGGCCTCCCGGATCACGTCCGCCTCCTCGGCGTGCTGCACAAGCCGCCCGCCCTGGACGACGTACCCGTATGGCCTCGGCCGCGTCCATCGCCCTTGCTGGCGGTCGCTTGCCTGCCGGTTCAGGATGCGCGCGGCGATCGCGTCCCGCTCGGCCTCGGCGACCGCGGACATGATCGACGCTGTCAGCTTGAACGACGGCGATGCACTGTCGACCCGGTCCCGGTACGTCAGCAACCGGGCGCCGGTAGCGCCCAGGGTTTCGATCAGCTTCGCCACCGCCGGCAGGCCGCCGCGACTGACCCGGTCCATAGACCAGGAGAGCAGCACCCCGGCGCGTCCCGCCTCGGCGTCCGCCAGCCATGCCCGGAAGGCGGGCCGGTCCTTTGCTGCGCCGCTCACGCCTTCGTCACGATGGACGGCGACGACGTCCAGCCCCTCGGCCTGGGCGAGGCTGCGAAGGTCCCGTTCCTGCCTGGCGAGGCTGTCTGACGCTTCGGTGACGACGGATATCCGCAGGTAGAGTGACGCGGCTTGCTGAGTCTCTGGCACGGCGAGTACCGTACCAGCGGGACGGGGCGGCGAGAGGCGCGGACGGCGGCGCTCACCTGGCTGGAGCGCCTCGGCGTGGCCGAGGTCGCCGACGCCCCGCCGGGCGAGATGTCCGGCGGCCAGCAGCAGCGCTGCGCCCTGGCCCGGGCCCTGGTCACCGAGCCGCGGGTGCTCTTCGCCGACGAGCCCACCGGCGCGCTGGACACGCTCACCGGCGAGCAGGTGCTCACCCAGCTCGTCCGGCTCGCCCGGGAGCAGCGCACCACCGTCGTGCTGGTGACCCACGAGCCGCGCATCGCCGCGTACGCCGACCGCGAGGTGACCCTGCGCGACGGGGCGGTCGACCGGTCGGGCCTCGGCCTCGACGCGCCGGTGCCGGGCGGCCCGCGGTGAACCTCGGCACCCTGTTCCGGCTCGCCCGGGCCGGCACCCGGGCCGACGCCGCCCGGGTCGCGCTGACCGCGCTGAGCGCCGCCCTGGCCACGCTGGCCGGGCTGGCCGCGCTCACCGTGCTGGCGATCCCCACCCCGGTGGCCACCGACGACAACTCCGTCCGCTGGTCCCTCCAGTACTCGAACGGGCTGCTGCGCGAACCGGGCCTGCGTGGCGGGCTGGCCTTCGCCCTGCTGCTTCTCGTCGTGCCGGTGCTCGGGTTGGCCGGGCAGTGCGCCCGGCTCGGCGCGCCGGCCCGGGACCGCCGGCTGGCCGCGTTCCGGCTGGCCGGGGCGACCCCGCGCCAGGTCACCCGGATCGCCGCCGCGGAGACCGGCCTGGCCGCCCTGCTCGGCACCGTCGGCGGCCTCGCCGCCTTCCTGGCCGGCCACCGGCTGCTGCACCGGCCCGGCGCCGACGGGCGGCTGCCGCTGCCCACCGACGTCCACCCGGCCCCGCCGGCCGTGCTGGCCGTGGTGCTCGGCCTGCCGCTGCTGGCCGCCCTGGTCAGCGCGGTGCTGCTGCGCCGGGTCACCACCACCCCGTTCGGCGTGGTCCGCCGGGTCCGCACCCGGGCGCCCTGGCCCTGGCCCGGCCTGCTGATCCTGGCCGGGCTGGCCCTGTTCGCCGCGTTCCGGCCGGTGGGCCTCTGGTACGAGCGGCGGCACGCCGAGCCGCCGCCCTGGCTGCTGCCGACGCTGCTGATCCTCGGCGCCCTGGCCGCCATGATCGGGGTGATCACCGGCACCGGCTGGCTCTCCCACGCCGCCGGCCGCCTGCTGCACCGCTACGGCCGTCGCCCGGCCGCGCTGCTGGCGGCGCGCCGGCTCACCGCCGACCCGTGGGCGGGCAGCCGCACCTTCGCCGCGCTGCTGGCGGCGCTGGTCTTCGGCGCGGGCGCCGCCGGCATCCGCGCCGACTTCCTGGCCAGCATGGAGCTGGAGCGCCGCACCGGCACCGGGATGGCCGCCCCGGGCTCCTTCTACCTGGGGGCGATGGACCTGGTCGACCTGGGGGTCGCGGTGTCCGTGGCGATCGCGGCCGGCGGGCTGCTGGTGGCGGTCGTGGAGGGGATCGCCACCCGGCGGCGGGCGTACGCGGCGCTGGTGGCGACCGGGGTGCCACGGGCCACCATCGGCCGCTCGCTGCTCTGGCAGTCGCTCGCCCCGGCGGTGCCCGCGATCGGCCTCGCGCTGGCCGTCGGCTACCTGCTCGTCCGGGGCGTGTTCCCCGCACCGAGGGGCGGCGGCTACGCGCAGGAGTTCTGCGACGCGGGCGAGCGGCTCTGTGGGGATCCGGCCACCCGGGCCCGCTACACCCGCACCGAGTGGGTGCCCGAGGTGACCGTCCCGCCGCACGTACCGTGGGAGCAGCTGGCCTGGTTCGGGGCCGGCGGGCTGGCCGCGGTGCTGCTGACCGTCGGCGCCGGCCTGCTCTTCCTGCGCGCCAGCACGACGGTCGAGGAGCTGCGCACGACCTGACGTGATGCGGCCGGCGCCGCCGGCGCTGTTTGGCTCGGAGGCCCGAGGCGCGGTCTCCCCAGCCGGCGCACCGGCCGGCGTGAGCGCGACAGCGGGAGACCCAGCACCATGCAGAACCAGCCGGGCGCCGCGCCGCCGGTGTTCGTCGACCGGACCGGCCGGCGCCGCCGGCTCACCGTGATCGCCGGCACGGCGATGGGCCTCGGCCTGCTCACCAGCTTCGGCCTGATCCTGGCCGGGCTGTTCTTCGACTCCTCGGTGCCGCTGCCCGGCTGGACCGACACGAAGGTGCCGCCGATCGAGGCCGGGGTCGACGCCCCGCCCCGGGGGGAGGAGCGGACCAGCCCGAGCCCCCGGCCCCCGTCGGTGACCAGCACCAGCCCGTCGGCGCCCGCGCCGACCGCCGTGCACACGACCGCCCCCGCCCGGGCCACCACCTCGACGGCGCCCCGCCCGACCGGAAGCGTGCCGGGGCAGGGCGACGAACGGCGCAACACCGCCAAGCCGAGCCGGACGCCGGGCAAGCCCTGACCATGGCGAGACACGTCGCCCGCCCCGACCCCCGGGCGCACTGGGTGCTGCTCCTGCTGGGCCTCGTCGCCCTGCTCGCCGCGCTGAGCTTCCACGGCCTGGTCAGCGCCGTCGGCGGCGGCTCCGGCCCGGACGAGGCACCCGACTCGCCCGGGCCGCGCGCGGTCGCCACCGGCGGGCCGGTGCTGCGGCTGGACGGCCCCACGCCGGTCAGCCGGCGGCTGCCGGCGCGCACCCTGGCGCTCACCTTCGACGACGGCCCCGACCCGCGCTGGACACCGCAGATCCTCGACGTGCTGCGCCGGCACCACGCCCACGCCACCTTCTTCGTGGTGGGCGCGCGGGTGGACGAGCACCCCGAACTGGTCCGGCGGATCCTCGCCGAGGGGCACGAGATCGGCTCGCACACCTTCACCCACGCCGACGTGACCAGCGTGCCCGGCTGGCGGGCCGGGGCCGAGCTCGCCTGGACCCGCAACGCGATCGCCGGCGTGACCGGCCGCGAGGTGACACTGTTCCGGCCGCCCTTCTCGTCGACCACCGCCGCCACCACCGACGCGCAGTACCGGGTGCTGCGGGACGCCGCCGGCAGCGGGCACGTGGCGGTGCTCGCCGACCGGGACGCCAAGGACTGGCAGCGTCCCGGCGTGCCGGCCATCGTCCGGGCGGCCACCCCACAGGGCGGCGCGGGCGCGGTGGTGCTGATGCACGACGGCGGCGGGGACCGCGGCCAGACGGTGGCCGCCCTGGACCAGCTGCTGCCCCGGCTCGCCGCGCAGGGCTACCGGTTCACCACGGTCTCCGCCGGGGTCGGCGCGCCCGACTCGATGCTCCCGGCCACCACCGGCGCCCGGCTGAGCGGCACCGCGCTGCGCTGGGCGCAGACCGGCGCCGACTGGCTGACCTCGGCGATGAACCTGCTGCTCGCGGTGGCCCTGGTGCTCGGCGTGGTCCGCCTCGCGGTGCAGGTGGTCTGCGCCCAGCGGCACGTCCGCCGGGTTCGCCGGCCACGGCGCCGGCTGCCCGAGGTCACCGCGCCGGTGTCGGTGATCGTGCCGGCGTACAACGAGGCCGCCAACATCGCCGCCACCGTGCGGTCCCTGGTCGCCAGCGCGTACCCGGCGCTGGAGGTGATCGTGGTGGACGACGGCTCCAGCGACGGCACGGCCGAGATCGTCGAGCGGATGGGGCTGCGCGGGGTACGCGTGATCCGGCAGGCCAACGCCGGCAAGCCGGCCGCGCTGAACACCGGGATCCGGGCCGCCCGCGCCGACCTGCTGGTGCTGGTCGACGGGGACACCGTCTTCCAGCCGGACACCGTCTACCGGCTGGTCCAGAGCTTCGCCGACCCGACCGTGGGGGCGATCAGCGGCAACACCAAGGTGGCCAACCGGCGTCGGCTGCTCGGCCGCTGGCAGCACCTGGAGTACGTGATCGGCTTCAACCTCGACCGCCGGATGTACGACGTGCTGGAGTGCATGCCGACCATTCCCGGCGCGATCGGCGCGTTCCGCCGCCAGGTGCTGTTCGCGGTCGGCGGCGTGCCCGCCGACACCCTGGCCGAGGACACCGACCTGACCATGAAGGTGCTCCGGGCCGGCTGGCGCGTGGTCTACGAGGAGCGCGCGATCGCCTGGACCGAGGCGCCCTCGTCGCTGCGCCAACTCTGGCGGCAGCGCTACCGCTGGTGCTACGGCACCATGCAGGCGATGTGGAAGCACCGGCACGCGCTGCGCGAGCCGGGCGCCGGCGGGAAGCTGGGCCGGCGGGGCCTCCCCTACCTGGCCGTGTTCCAGATCGTGCTGCCGCTGGCCGCGCCCGCCGTCGACATCTTCGCCCTCTACGGGCTGCTCTTCCTGCCCTGGTCCGAGTTGGCGCTGGCCTGGCTGGGCCTGCTCCTGCTCCAGGGCGGCACCGCCGCGTACGCGCTGCGCCTGGACCGGGAGCGCTTCGGCCCGCTCTGGACGCTGCCGCTCCAGCAACTCGTCTACCGGCAGGTGATGTACCTGGTGGTGGTGCAGTCGGTGGTGACCGCGGTGGTCGGCAACCGGCTGCGCTGGCAGCGGATGGTGCGTACCGGGGAGGCGGCGGCGCTGGTCGGCGGGGCACCCGCCCGCTGATCGGGGGCGATGGTCAGCGCGGGTCGAACAGCCCGGCGGACCAGGAGACGGCCAGGCCGATCAGCGCCGAGCAGCAGCAGACCACGAGGGCGGAGGCGACCACCCCGAGGATCAGCCAGACGGGCGCGCGCCGGCCCGGCCCCGGCCCGGCGTCCGCCGGCTGCTCGTCCTCGCTCACCCGGGCAGTCTAGGCGCCGGGCGCGGGGCGGCGGCCCGTCCCGCGGCGCGGCAGGATGGGGCGATGGAGCTGGTCTCGATCGCCGACGTGCGGGCCGCCGCCGAGGACGTCGCGGGCACCGTGGTGCGTACCCCGCTGCTGCCGACGCTCTGGGACGACGAGCTGTGGCTCAAGCCGGAGAGCCTGCAACCGGTGGGGTCGTTCAAGCTGCGCGGGGCGACCCACGCGGTGGCCCGGCTGGACCCGGCCGCCCGGTCCCGGGGCGTGGTGACCCACTCCTCGGGCAACCACGGGCAGGCCCTGGCGTACGCGGCCCGGGCGTTCGGCGTGCCCTGCACCGTGGTCGTGCCGGAGGGCGCGCCCCAGGTCAAGGTGGCGCGGATGCGGTCGCTCGGCGCGGACGTGCGGCTCGTCCCGCCGTCCCGCCGGCTCGCCGCCGCGGAACAGGTGGTGGTGGACACCGGGGCCGCGCTCGTGCCGCCCTTCGACCACCCGTGGATCATCGCCGGGCAGGGCACCGTGGGGCTGGAGATCGTCGCCGACCTGCCCGACGTCGACGTGGTGCTGGTGCCGGTGGGTGGCGGCGGGCTCTCCTCCGGGGTGGCCACCGCGGTGAAGGCGCTGCGCCCGTCCGCCGCCGTGGTCGGGGTGGAGCCGCTGCTCGCCGCCGACGCCCGGGACTCCCTCGCGGCCGGGCAGGTGGTGGTGTGGGAAGTCGAACGCACCTACCGGACCTGCGCGGACGGGCTGCGGACCAACCTGTCCGAGCTGACCCTGGCCCACCTGCGGGACCGGCTCGACGGCATCGTCACGGTGACCGAGGACGAGATCCTCGCGGCGACGGGGCGGCTGCTGCGCGACGCCCGGCTGGTGGCCGAGCCGAGCGGCGCGGTCGCGCTGGCCGCCCGGCTGTTCCACCGGGACGAGCTGCCGCCGGGGCGGACCGTCGCGGTGGTCACCGGCGGCAACGCCGACCCGCACGTGCTGGCCCCGCTGCTGGGCTGAGAGGCCGGCGCGCCCCTCAGCCCAGGAGGTCAGGCGCGGCCCAGCCGGTCCAGGATCCAGGCGTTGACGAACGCCTCCTCGCGCCACGCGTCGTAACGGCCGCTGGGGCCGCCGTGGCCGGCGCCCATCTCGGTCTTGAGCAGGTAGTCGCCCTGCGGAGCGACCGCCCGCAGCCGGGCGATCCACTTGGCCGGCTCGTGGTAGAGCACCCGGGTGTCGTTGAGGCTGGTCACCGCGAGGATCGCCGGGTAGTCCACCTCGGTCACGTTCTCGTACGGGGTGTACGACTTCATGTACGCGTAGACCTCGGGGTCGTCGAGCGGGTTGCCCCACTCCTCCCACTCGGTGACCGTGAGCGGCAGCGACGGGTCGAGGATCGAGGTGAGCGCGTCCACGAACGGCACCTGCGCGACGATCCCGGCGAACGCGTCCGGGGCGAGGTTGGCCACCGCGCCCATCAGCAGGCCGCCGGCCGAGGCGCCCCGGGCGACCAGCCGGTCGCTCGCGGTCCAGCCGGCCTTGACCAGGTGCCGCGCGCAGGCCACGAAGTCGGTGAAGGTGTTCTTCTTGGCCAGCAGCTTGCCCTCGTCGTACCAGCGCCGGCCCAGTTCGCCGCCGCCGCGGATGTGCGCGACCGCGAAGATCACGCCCCGGTCGAGCAGGCTGAGCCGGGCGATCGAGAACCAGGGATCCATGCTCGCCTCGTACGACCCGTAGCCGTAGATGACGGCGGGGGCCGAGCCGTCGCGCGGGGTGCCCGTGCGGCAGACCAGCGAGATCGGCACCCGCGTGCCGTCGTCGGCGAGCGCCCAGTCCCGGTGCTGCTCGTAGTCGGCCGGGTCGTACTCGCGCCCGTCCGGGCCGGGCCGGACCGGCTTCCGCCGGCGCAGCACCATCTGCCGGGTGACCAGGTCATAGTCGTAGACCGAGTCCGGGGTGACCAGCGAGGTGTAGCGCAGCCGCACCTCGCTGGTGCGGTATTCGGGGTTCGCGTCGAGCCCGACGCTGTAGAGCGGCTCGGGGAAGTCGATGTCGAAGCTGTCCCCGCCCCCGACCGGCAGCACCCGCAGGCCGGTCAGCCCGTTGGTGCGCAGCGAGACGACCAGGTGGTTCTCGAACGCGTCGACGGCCTCCAGCCGGGTGCCGGGGGTGTGCGGGATCAGCGGCGTCCAGTCGCCCGGCGCGTCCGCCGAGGTGTACGCGAGCGCGAAGTCCTCGGCGCCGTCGTTGTGCAGGATGAGGAAGCGGTGCCCGTGGTGCTCCACCGCGTACTCGACGCCCTGCCGGCGCGGGGCGATGATCGCCGGCTCGCCGGTCGGGTTGGCCGCCGGGACGACCCGTACCTCGCTGGTGATCTTGCTGTGGATGTCGATGACGACGAACCGCTCGGAGCGGGTCAGCTCGACGCCCACCCAGAACCGCTCGTCGTCCTCCTGGTGGACCACCACGTCCTCGCCCGACGCGGTGCCCACCGTGTGCCGCCAGACCCGGTTCGGCCGCCACGCCTCGTCGACCGTGACGTAGAACAGAGTCGAGGCGTCGCTCGACCAGGCGGTGCCGTAGAAGGTGTCCG
Source organism: Micromonospora sp. NPDC004540 (assembly GCF_040610095.1). Lineage (NCBI taxonomy): Bacteria > Bacillati > Actinomycetota > Actinomycetes > Micromonosporales > Micromonosporaceae > Micromonospora > Micromonospora sp. NPDC004540. The sequence goes on along the minus strand of NZ_JBEXLR010000031.1, from coordinate 46,162 downwards.
GGACCTCGTCGGGGAGCACCTCGCCGGTCGACAGGTCCTTGATCCGCAGGGTGAAGCGCTCGTCGCCGGAGAAGTCGGTCGAGTAGGCCAGCCAGCGCCCGTCCGGGCTGACGTCGAACGCGCCGAGCGCGAAGAAGTCGTGCCCCTCGGCGAGCCGGTTGCCGTCGAGCAGCACCTCCTCGCCGTCGAGCGGAGCGCCGTCGGCGCTGACCGGCGGCACGGTCTCGCCGTCGCGGACGGCCCGGCGGCACTGCACGCCGTACTGCTGGCCCTCGACCGTGCGGGTGTAGTACCAGTAGCCGTCCTTGCGGGTCGGCACCGACAGGTCGGTCTCCTGGGTGCGCCGGCGGGTCTCCTCGAACAGCTCCGCACGCAGCCCGGCCAGGTGCGCGGTGCGCGCCTCGGTGTAGGCGTTCTCCGCGGTCAGGTAGGCGATCGTGTCCGGGTCGTCCTTGGCGGCGAGCCAGGCGTACTCGTCGACGACGGTGTCGCCGTGGTGGGTCCGGTCGGCCGGAACGCGCCTGGCGACGGGGACGGGGGTCTCGGTGGTCACGGGCGTCACGTTACCGGCCGGTGGGGCGCCGCCGTGGCCGCGCGCCGCCGGAATCCGGCGACTCGCCGCCAGGGCTTTCGAACATGTGTACGATAACCGCCATGGCGGCTGCAGCGCGTTCCACCGATCGACCCGGAGCCCTCGAGATCACCCGGAAGCTGGCGGAGATCTGCGGCGCGCCGTTCGCCCGCTTCGCCGGCCCGGCCGACGAGGTGGCCGGCCGGACGGCCCGCTGGGTGGCCGTGCCGGGCGGCCCGCACGCCGCGGCCGAGGTGCTCCGGCTGGCCGCGGCGCACGACCTGACCGTGGTCCCCCGCGGCGCCGGCACGAAGATCGACTGGGGCGCCGCCCCGGCACAGGTCGACATCATGCTCGACACCGGCCGGCTGGCCGGGGTCTGGCACGAGCCGCAGGGCTCCGCGGTGGCCGAGATCGGGGCCGGCACCCCGCTGCGGGCGGTGCAGGCCACTCTGGAGCGCACCGGTCGGCGCCTGCCGGTCGACGCGCCGTCTCCCGGCGCGACCCTGGGCGGGGTGCTGGCCGCCGACGAGGCCGGCCCGCTGCGCCACCGGCACGGCAGCCCGTGCGCCCAGCTCGTCGGGGTGCGTTACCTCGACGCCAACGGCGAGCTGGTCAGCGTGGGGGAGCCGGGCACCGCGCTGCTCGGCCGGGCCGGGCCGGCGCGGGGCGGCGCGGCGGCGCTCTTCGGCGCGGCCGAGGTGCCGGGGCTCGACGTGGCCCGGCTGCTCTGCGGCTCGCAGGGCGGCCTCGGGGTCCTGGTCTCGGCCACCATGCGGGTGCAGCCCGTGCCGGCCGGCCGGGTCTGGGTGTCCCGTCCGGTGTGGACCCCGCTGGAGGTGCACGACCTGGTCCGAGCGGTGCTCGCCGCCCGGCTCGACCCGGCGGCCGTCGAGCTCGACCTGCCGGTGCCGGTGCCGCTGCCGCGCCGGCGGATCCCCGCGTCCCACCCGTCCGTGGCCAACCGGCCCGACCATCCGGCGGTGACCGGGCGGCCGGTGCGACCCGCCGCCGCGGGCAGCCTGGTCGTGCTGCTCGAGGGTGGGCCGGCCGACGTGGCGGAGCGGGCCGACCGTCTCGCCGCGCTGCTCGGCCCCGAGGCCGTCGTCAACCATGCCGCCCCCGACTGGTGGGGCCGCTATCCGTTCGCGCCCGGCGACACCGCGCTGCGGATCGAGGTGCCCATCAACGACCTGCACGCCGCCGTCTACGCGCTGCGCGACGCGGCCGGCACCCCCGTGCCGGTGCGCGGCTCCGCCGGAATCGGCGCCGTGCACGCGGCGCTGCCCGGCTCGCTGCCGCCCGACCGGGTGGCCTCGATCCTCGCCGCCGTGCGAGGCGTGCTCCTCGCGCGCCAGGGCCGCTGCGTGGTGGTGTCCGCCCCCGCGCCGGTCCGCCGTGCCGTCGACCTCTGGGGCGAACTGCCCACCCTGCCGGGCCTCCGCACCGCCAAGGCCCACCTCGACCCCCACCACCGCCTGTCCCCGGGCCGCCTCCCCGGCGGCCTCTGACCCCCTCCGGCGGGGCGACCGGATGCTCGCCTGCTCCGGGCCGTTTCGTTGATCATGAGGTTGGCGGCGACAAAAGGGACATCCAGCGCCGCCAACCTCATGATCAACCGGGCGAGGCGAGGCGAGGCGAGGGGGTGGGGGTGGGTTAGAGGGCGTCGTTGCGGAGGACCAGGACGGCTATGTCGTCGCGTGGGGGTTCGACGGAGAAGGCGATGGCGGTGGCGCGGAGGCGGGCGGCGACCACGTCCGCGGAGTAGCCGGCCAGCGGCGCCGCGGCCTCGCGCAGCCGGTCGGTGCCGAACAGTTCCCGGCCGCGCCGCCGCTCGGTGACCCCGTCGGTGTAGAAGATCAGCGAGTCACCCGGCTTGAGCGCGATCTCGGCGGTCGGGGTGGCGATCGAGTCGAGCAGGCCGAGGGCCGTGCCGCCGGTGCCGACGAAGCCCGCCCCGCCGCCGCCGTGCAGCAGCACCGGCCGGTCGTGCCCGGCCAGGTGCAGGGAGACGTCGAGTTGGTCGCCGTCGCCCGGCCCGACTGCCGCCAGCGCCAGCGTGCAGTAGCGGCCGCCGCCCCGCTCGACCAGCGTCTCGTTGAGCCGGCCGAGCACCTCCGGCAGCGGCTTGCCGTCGCCGACCAGCACCCGGATCACGTCCCGGACGAGGCCGGTCACCGCCGCCGCCTGCACGCCCTTGCCGGAGACGTCGCCGACCACCACGAGCCACCGGCCGTCCGGCAGCGGCACCACGTCGTAGAAGTCGCCGCCGACCTCGGCGTCGTCGCCGGTCGGGACGTACTCGGCGGCGAAGCCGATGCCCTCGACCACCGGGAGCACCGGCGGCAGCAGCGACTGCTGGAGGGTCTGCGCGACCCGCCGGCGCTCGGCGTGGATCCGGGCGTTCTCGATGGCCAGCGCGGCCCGCCGGGCCACGTCCTCCAGCACCGAGACCTCGTCGGGGTCGTGCCGGTGCCGCTGGTGGCGGCCCACGGCCAGGGTGCCGAGCCGCTGACCGCGGGCGATCAGGGGTACGGCGAAGCCCTCCATCGGCCCGCCCAGCGGAACCTGCGCCGCGCTCCGCGACGCCTCCCGCAGCCGGGCCTGGATCGAGTCCGGCCCGGTCTCCTGGAGCACCCGGTGCAGCTGCGGCAGCACCGCCTCGTCGGCGTGGCTGGCCGCGGCGAGCCGCAGCCGCCCCCACTCGTCGGTGGTGTGCACGGCGCACCACTGACCCAGCCGGGGCACCACGAGCTGCGGGACGAGCGCCATGGTCAGCTCGACGTCCAGCGACTGGGCGAGCAGCTCACTCGCCTCGGCGAGGAAGGTCAGCCAGGCCGACCGGCGGACGTCGGCCCGGCGCAGCCGGTCGTTTTCCAGGTGCAGGGAGAGCCGCTCGGCGGCCAGCACCGCGAGCGGCCGGGCGTACGCCGAGGGAGCCGCGTCCAGCTCCAGCTCGCCGACGTACGGGCGGTGCACGGCGAGCGGGACACGGAGCAGCTCGTTGCCCTCCCGGGGCTGCCGGCCGTAGCGGGCGAGCACCTGGCCGCCCTGCCCGTCGCCGCGGTCCAGGCGCACCACGCCGCCGGCCGCGCCGACCATCTCGGCGACCCGGGTCAGGAGCCCGGCGGCGAACTCCGGCAGCGGGTCGTCCGCGTACGGGTCGGGGGTGGTCTGCATCAGCTCGCTCATGGCGGCGGCGCTCGGGGTGCCCCCGTCCGCGTCGGCCTGGGTGGCGAGCGCCGCGCCGGCCGGCCGGGGGGCCGCCGCCACGTCGGGCCGGTCGAGCCGGAACCAGACGCCCTTCCCGGTGGGCAGGTAGGTGGTGCCCCACCGGCTGGCGAAATGGTCGACCAGCAGCAGCCCGCGCCCGCGCTCGGCCACCTCGGTGATGTCGGAGGTGGTGTTCCGGACGCCGACGAGCAGCTCGTCGACCGGGCCGGCGGCGAAGTCGGTCACCGTCACGCTGAGGCCGGCCGGGTCGGCTTCGACCTCGATGTCCAGTTCGGTGCGCGCGTGCTCGACCGCGTTGGTGGTGAGTTCGGTGGTGAGCAGCAGCGCCTCGTTGAGCAGTTCGGGCAGCTCCGCCTCGGCGAGCACGGATCGCACCAGCGCCCGGGCCGCGGCGGGCGTACGCCGGTCGGCGGGGAGGCGCACCCGTCGGACGTGCTCCTCCGGGCCGCCGTTCATGGCCGGCCCCGCCTCCGCTGACACCTTCGTATCCTCCACCGCCGCCACCCCGGGTGCCAAGCCAGTCCGCCGATCCGGTCGCCGAGGTACAGATCGGGCGTGGCGCGGGCTCGCCACCCGTGGCCTCGACGCGATACGCGGCAGAATGGTGGGATGGCCGCGTGTCGGCACGAGCCTGATGGCCCCCGAGCTGAGCGAGGAACTGATGACCACGGCGAAACAACTGGTAGCCGGGGACGATCACGAGGTGATCCTCGGCGAGCTGGTCGAGGCGCTGCGGCGGGTGCGTCGCGGCGACCTCCGGGTCCGGCTGCCCAGACGAGCCGGCCTGGCCGGCGAGGTGGCGGACACCTTCAACGACGTGGTGTCGCTCCAGGAGCGGCAGCACCTGGACCTGCGCCGGATCAGCCGGGTGGTCGGTCGCGACGGCCGGCTGACCGAGCGCCTCGACGACGAGGGTCTGGACGGCTCCTGGGCGGAGGGCCGGCGGGCGGTCAACTCGCTGATCGACGACCTGGGCCGCCCGACCACGGAGATCGCCCGGGTGATCGTGGCGGTGGCCGACGGCGACCTGTCCCAGCACATGGCGCTGGAGATCGACGGCCGCCCGCTGCGTGGTGAGTACCTGCGCATCGGCCGGACCGTGAACACCATGGTCGACCAGCTCTCGTCGTTCGCCGACGAGGTGACCCGGGTGGCCCGCGAGGTGGGCACCGAGGGCAAGCTGGGCGGCCAGGCCGACGTCCGGGGCGTCGCCGGCACCTGGAAGGACCTCACCGACTCGGTGAACACCATGGCGTCGAACCTCACCGGCCAGGTGCGGTCGATCTCCCAGGTGGCGACCGCGGTGGCGAAGGGCGACCTGTCGCAGAAGATCACCGTCGGCGCCCGCGGTGAGGTGGCCGAGCTGGCCGACACCATGAACTCGCTCACCGACACGCTGCGGCTCTTCGCCGAGCAGGTGACCCGGGTGGCCCGCGAGGTGGGCACCGACGGGAAGCTCGGCGGCCAGGCCGAGGTGCCGAACGTGGCCGGCACCTGGAAGGACCTGACCGACAGCGTCAACTCGATGGCGTCGAACCTGACCAGCCAGGTCCGCAACATCGCCCAGGTCTCGACCGCGGTGGCCCGTGGCGACCTCTCCCAGAAGATCACGGTGGCCGCGCAGGGCGAGATCCTGGAGCTGAAGGACACCGTGAACACGATGGTGGACCAGCTGTCGTCGTTCGCGGACGAGGTGACCCGGGTGGCCCGCGAGGTGGGCATCGAGGGCAAGCTGGGCGGGCAGGCCCAGGTGCGCGGGGTCTCCGGCACCTGGCGCGACCTCACGGAGAACGTGAACCAGCTCGCCGGCAACCTGACCAGCCAGGTCCGGAACATCTCGCAGGTCTCCACGGCGGTGGCCAAGGGTGACCTGTCGCAGAAGATCACGGTGGACGCGCAGGGCGAGATCCTGGAGCTGAAGAACACCGTGAACACCATGGTCGACCAGCTCTCGTCGTTCGCGGACGAGGTGACCCGGGTGGCCCGCGAGGTGGGCACCGAGGGCAAGTTGGGCGGTCAGGCGCAGGTGAAGGGGGTCTCCGGCACCTGGCGCGACCTGACCGACAACGTGAACTCGATGGCGTCGAACCTGACCAGTCAGGTGCGCAACATCGCGTCGGTGACCACCGCCGTCGCCAAGGGTGACCTGGGTCAGAAGATCACGGTGGACGCCCGGGGCGAGATCCTGGAGCTGAAGTCGACGGTCAACACGATGGTCGACCAGCTGTCTTCGTTCGCCGACGAGGTGACCCGGGTGGCCCGGGAGGTGGGCACCGAGGGCAAGCTCGGCGGCCAGGCCCAGGTACGCGGTGTCGCCGGCACCTGGCGCGACCTCACCGACAACGTGAACTCGATGGCGTCGAACCTGACCGCCCAGGTGCGGAACATCGCCCAGGTGTCCACGGCGGTGGCCAAGGGCGACCTGTCGCAGAAGATCACGGTGGACGCCCAGGGCGAGATCCTGGAGCTGAAGTCGACGGTCAACACGATGGTCGACCAGCTCTCCTCGTTCGCCGACGAGGTGACCCGGGTGGCCCGCGAGGTGGGCACCGAGGGCAAGTTGGGCGGCCAGGCGCAGGTGAAGGGCGTCAGCGGCACCTGGCGCGACCTGACCGACAACGTGAACTCGATGGCGTCGAACCTGACCGGCCAGGTGCGCAACATCGCCTCGGTCACCACCGCCGTCGCCAAGGGCGACCTGGGCCAGAAGATCACGGTGGACGCGCAGGGCGAGATCCTGGAGCTGAAGAACACCGTGAACACCATGGTCGACCAGCTCTCGTCGTTCGCCGACGAGGTGACCCGGGTGGCCCGCGAGGTGGGCACCGAGGGCAAGCTGGGCGGCCAGGCGCAGGTGAAGGGGGTCAGCGGCACCTGGCGCGACCTGACCGAGAACGTCAACCAGCTCGCCTCGACCCTGACCACCCAGCTCCGGGCGATCTCCCAGGTCTCCACCTCGGTGACCCGGGGTGACCTGACCCAGCGGATCAGCGTGAAGGCGCAGGGCGAGGTCGCCGAGCTGAAGGACAACATCAACCAGATGATCGTCACCCTCCGGGAGACGACCAAGAAGAACGCCGAGCAGGGCTGGCTCGACTCGAACCTGGCCCGCATCGGCGGCCTGCTCCAGGGCCAGCGGGACCTCGGCGAGGTCTGCCGCATGATCATGATGGAGGTGACCCCGCTGGTCGACGCGCAGCTCGGCGCGTTCTTCCTGGCGGACAGCTCCGAGGGGAGCATGCGGCTGCGGCTCACCGCCTCCTACGGCTACGTGGCGCGCGGGCACGACGTGACCTTCGGCCCGGGCGAGGGGCTGGTCGGGCAGGCCGCCCTGTCCCGGCGGACCATCCGGGTCAACGCCCAGCCGGACGGGCGCCTGGTGCTGCGCTCCGGCCTGGCCGAGACGCCCCCGGCCGACCTGGTGGTGCTGCCGGTCCTCTTCGAGGGCGAGCTGCTCGGCGTGATCGAGTTCGCCGGGGTGACCACCTTCTCCGAGCTGCACCTGGCGTTCCTGGAGCGGCTGGTGCTCACCATCGGCGTCGCGGTCAACACCATCCAGGCCAACCGGCGTACGGAGGAGCTGCTGGCGCAGTCGCAGCGGCTGGCGCACGAGCTCCAGGAGCAGTCGGCGGAACTCCAGCGCACCAACGCCGAGCTGGAGGACAAGGCGAAGCTGCTCTCCGAGCAGAAGACGAACATCGAGACGCAGAACCGGGAGATCGAGCTGGCCCGGCTCGGCCTGGAGGAGAAGGCGCAGCAGCTCACCCGGGCGTCGGCGTACAAGTCGGAGTTCCTGGCCAACATGAGCCACGAGCTGCGTACGCCGTTGAACTCGCTGCTCCTGCTGTCCCGGCTGCTGGCCGAGAACCCGGAGCAGAACCTGAGCCCGAAGCAGATCGAGTTCGCCCGGACCATCCACGGCGCCGGGTCGGACCTGCTCTCCCTGATCGACGACATCCTCGACCTGTCCAAGATCGAAGCGGGCCGGATGGACGTGGAGCCGACCGAGATCCACTTCTCCGAGATCCGCAGCTACGTCGAGCAGGCGTTCGCGCCGCAGGCCGAGGAGAAGGGCCTCGACTTCCAGGTCCGGATCAGCAAGGACCTGCCGCCGGCGCTGGTCACCGACGCCCAGCGGTTGCAGCAGATCCTGCGCAACCTGATCTCCAACGCGGTGAAGTTCACCGACAACGGCGCGGTGACCCTGCGGATCGCGCCGGCCGCCGAGAACGCGGTCTTCGACGTGCCGGCGCTGACCAACGCCCGGCAGGCCATCGCGTTCACGGTGATCGACACCGGCATCGGCATCTCGGACGACAAGCTCTCGCTGATCTTCGAGGCGTTCCAGCAGGCCGACGGCACCACCAGCCGGCGCTACGGCGGCACCGGCCTGGGCCTGTCGATCAGCCGGGACCTGGCCCGCCTGCTCGGCGGCACGATCACCGTGTCCTCCGCGCCCGGGCAGGGGTCGACGTTCACGCTCTTCGTACCCGATGTGCTGGCGCCGGACGCGGTGGTGGCGCCGGCGCCGCCCTCGCCGCAGCGCGCGGGTCTGCCGTCGTCCCTGCTCATGCCCATGGAGCTGCCACCGCCGCAGGAGACCCCGGCGGCCCGCCGGCTGGAGGGCGTGACCGTTCTGATCATCGACGACGACGTCCGGAACGTGTTCGCCCTGACCTCTGCGTTGGAACTTCACGGGATGACCGTGTTGTACTCGGACAACGGGGCGGACGGCGTCCGCCAACTGGCCGAGCATCCGGAGGTGGACATCGTGTTGATGGACGCGATGATGCCGGACCAGGACGGCTACGAGACGACCGCGCAGATCCGGCGCAACCACCGCTTTGCGGACCTGCCGATCGTGTTCCTGACCGCGAAGGCGATGCCCGGTGACCGGGAGTCGGCGATCGCGGCCGGGGGCAGCGACTACATCACCAAGCCGGTCGACCTGGACGAGCTCATCGAGCTGATGGCGTCCTGGGTCGGCCGGAGCCGAGGCGAGGAGAATCCGTGACCCAGATGGCCAAGGCGCTGCTGGTGGACGACCGGCGGGAGAACCTGATGGCCCTGGAGGCGATCCTCCAGGGGCTTCCGGTGCAGTCGGTCGCCGTGGAGAGCGGCGAGGCGGCGCTCAAGCAACTCCTCGTGGACGACTTCGCGGTGATCCTGCTGGACGCCCAGATGCCGGACATGGACGGCTTCGAGACCGCCACCCACATCAAGCGGCGCGAGCGGACCCGGCACGTGCCGATCATCTTCCTCACCGCGGCGGACAAGGACGCCCAGCTCGCCCTGCGCGGCTACGCGGTCGGCGCGGTCGACTACCTGACCAAGCCCTTCGACCCGTGGGTGCTGCGGGCCAAGGTGTCGGTCTTCGTCGAGCTGTGGGTGAAGACCCGGCAGCTCGCCGCCCAGTCGGACCTGGTGCGGGAGCGCGACGCCCAGTGGCGGGTGCTCACCGACGCGGTGGACGAGGCGACCGCGCTGCTGCGCGCCGACGACGACGCGGAGTCCCGGGAGCGCGCGGTGGACCTGCTGGAGCAGGCCCGCTGGGGCAACACCGCCTGAGCGCTCAGGCGCCGGCCCGGTCGCCGCGTCCCGTCGCGGCGCGCCGGGCCTGCCACCGTTCGCCGAGGGCGTCGATCTCCTCCTGTACGAAGAGGAAGAAGTCCCGCATCTCGGCCACCCGCTCTCCCGCCGGCGTGTTCCGCCCGTGCAGCGCGTCCACCCCGCCGTTGGCGATGTCGATGAAGTTCTTGTAGAGGCCCGTCTTGGTGATGGTGGCCTCGTACCAGGCGTTGGCCGGCATCCGGTAGCGGTCCCGGCGGGAGCCCTTGACCGGCTCGCGGACCAGCATGGCGAACTGGGTCAGGTAGCGCACGGCGCCGGAGACCGCCGCCGCGCTGACCCCCAGCCGCTCGCCGATCTCGGCGGCGGTCAGCGGCTCGTCCGCGCTCATCACGGTGAACAGCACCCGGCCGGCCATCCGGGGGAAGCCGACGTCCGCGAAGGCCATCGCCATCCGTTCGACGAAGAGGTGGACCTCCTCCTCGTCGGGGCGGGGTGGCGTGGTCATCGGCGTCATCTCCTCGGTGCTCATCGCATCCGATTGTCTCTCAGATCTCACAGTCTTCACAACTTTGTGAAACCAGCGTAGCTTCCGAAGTATGGAAACTCCCATTGAGGTGTCCGGCCTGGTGAAGACCTTCGGCCGGACCCGAGCCCTCGACGGACTCGACCTGACCGTCCGCGCCGGCGAGGTGCACGGCTTCCTGGGCCCCAACGGCTCGGGCAAGTCGACCACCATCCGGGTGCTGCTCGGTCTGCTGCGGGCGGACGCGGGGGCGGTCCGACTGCTCGGCGGCGACCCCTGGCGGGACGCCGTCGCCCTGCACCGCCGGCTCGCGTACGTGCCCGGTGACGTCACCCTCTGGCCCAACCTGAGCGGCGGCGAGGTGATCGACCTGCTCGGCCGGCTGCGCGGCGGGCTCGACCCGAAGCGCCGGGCCGAGCTGCTGGAGTCCTTCGAGCTGGACCCGCGCAAGAAGGGCCGCGCCTACTCCAAGGGCAACCGGCAGAAGGTCGGCCTGGTGGCCGCGCTCGCCTCCGACGTCGAGCTGCTCATCCTCGACGAGCCCACCTCCGGGCTCGACCCGCTCATGGAGGAGGTCTTCCAGCACTGGGTACGCCGGGCCAAGCAGGACGGCCGCACCGTGCTGCTCTCCAGCCACATCCTGGCCGAGGTGGAGGCGCTCTGCGACCGGGTGACGATCATCCGGAACGGCCGGGCCGTCGAGTCCGGCACCCTCACCGAGCTGCGCCACCTGCACCGCACCTCGATCGACGCCGAGGTGGCCGCCCCGCTCGACGGGCTGGCCGACCTGCCTGGCGTGCACGACCTGCGGGTGGACGGCAACCGGGTGCGCTTCGACGTGGACTCGGCCGCGCTGGACGCCGCCCTGCGGCGCCTCACCGAGCTGGGCGTACGCAGCCTGGTCAGCACGCCGCCGACGCTGGAGGAGCTGTTCCTGCGGCACTACGAGGCGGTCCCCGAGGAGCTGACCCGATGAGTGCTCTCACCGGAACCCGTCACCTGGCCCGGCTCATCCTGCGCCGGGACCGGGTCCTGCTCCCGCTCTGGGTGCTGGTCCTCGCCGTGCTGCCGATGACGTACGCGACCAGCTTCTTCGAGCTGTTCCCCACCGACGCCGAGCGGGCCGCGTACGCCGCCGGCACCGCCCGCAACCCCTCCATCGTCGCGCTGCTCGGCCCGGTCTACGGGGAGAGCGTCGGCGCGCTGACCGCCCAGCGCGGCGGCTTCCTGCTGGTCATCGTGGCGCTGGCCAGCCTGCTCACGGTGATCCGGCACACCCGCGTCGAGGAGGAGGCCGGCCGGCGGGAGCTGCTCGGCGGCGGGGTGCTCGGCCGGCACGCCGGGCTGACCGCGGCGCTGCTCGTCACGTACGCGGCCGATCTGCTGCTCGGCCTGCTCACCGCCGCCGGCCTGGCGTCCACCGGGCTGCCGGCCGCCGGCTCGTTCGCGTACGGCCTCGGCGCCGCGCTGACCGGCGTGGTGTTCGCCACGCTCGGCGGGTTGGCCGCCCAGCTCACCGAGACGGCGGGCGGCGCCCGCGGCATCGGGATCGCCGTCCTCGGCGCCGCGTTCGCGCTGCGGATGGTCGGGGACACCGCCAGCAACGACTGGCCGAGCTGGCTCTCCCCGCTGGGGTGGGCGCCCCGGATCCGGCCCTTCGAGGGGGAGCGCTGGTGGGTGTTGGCGCTGCCGCTGGTCGCGTCGGCGCTGCTCGCCGCGGTCGCGTACCCGGTCTCGGTGCGTCGCGACCTGGGCGCCGGGGTGCTGCCGCCCCGGCTCGGGCCGGCCACCGCGGGCCGGGGGCTCGCCGGCCCGTTCGGGCTGGCCTGGCGGCTGCACCGGGGGCAGATCCTCTGGTGGTCGGTCGGCTTCGGCCTGCTCGGGCTGATCCTCGGCGGCGCCGCGGAGGCGGCCGGCCGCTCGGTCGAGGGGAACCCGCAGCTGGAGCAGATCATGGCCCGGATCGGCGGGGCCTCCGGCCTGGCCGACGCCTACTTGGGCGCCACGCTCAGCCTGGCCGGGCTGGCCGCGGCCGGCTACGGCATTCAGGCCGCGCTGCGGATGCGCGCCGAGGAGTCCGCCGGGCACGCCGAACCGGTGCTCGCCACCGGCACGCACCGTTCCACCTGGCTGCTGTCGCACGTGGTGTTCGCGCTGGTCGGCCCGGTCGTGGTGCTCGCCGTGACCGGCCTGGCCACCGGCCTGACGTACGGGCTCAGCGTGGGGGACGTGCCCCGGGAACTGCCGCGGATGCTCGGCGCCGGGCTGGCCCAGGTGCCGGCCGCCTGGGTGCTGGCCGGGCTCGCCGTGCTGCTCTACGGCCTGCTGCCCCGGCTCGCCCCGGTGGCCTGGGCAGTGCTGGCGGTCTGCGTGCTGCTCGGCCAGCTCGGCGCGGTGCTCGAACTCGACCAGTGGCTGCTGGACCTCTCCCCGTTCACGCACACCCCCCAGGTCCTCCGCGACACCTGGAGCGCCACCCCCCTCTGGGCCCTCGCCGCCGTCGCCCTGGCCCTGGCGGCAACCGGCCTGACGGCCTTCCGCCGCCGCGACGTCCCCATCACCTGACCCCCGGCCCGTCGATCATGAAGTTGGCGGCACTTGTGGAGATCCACATCGCCGCCAATTTCATGATCAACGCGAAAGGGGGGCCTCAGGGGGCCGTTTCGTTGCGGATCATCAGGGCGCTTCGTAGGCCGGTGATGTCCAGGACCCGGAGGAGGAAGTCGCCGACGTTGCTCAGGACCAGCAGGCTCTGGGCGTGGCTGGCCTTGCGGCTGAGCACCACGAGGGTGCCGAGCCCCTGCGAGTCGCAGAAGGTGACGCCGCCCAGGTCGAGCACGATGCGCGGCGGGGGGTCGGCCAGCACCTCGTTGACGACCGTCGACAGCTGGGCGGCCGTGAGCATGTCGATCTCACCGGCGAGGCGAAGCACCGCTTCGTCACCCGTCCGGTGTAGCGTGATGGACAGTTCGGCACGATCCACCCGGTCAGCCTATCGCGATCTCGACCAACGGGCCCGTCGAGCGACCCGCCGGTCGCTGCGCCACGCCGAACGGACGAGGGCGTGAGCCGGGTAACCCCCGATGCGGGGTGCCTGCCGATCAGCCACTTGGCGCTGACACAATGGCGGCATCGTGACCGATACCTTTTCCGCCGGATCCGGCCGCTACCCGGCCGACGCACCGGCCTCCGAGGCCCTGTTCGACCGCGCCAAGGCCATCGTGCCCGGCGGGGTCAACTCCCCCGTGCGCGCGTTCCGTGCCGTCGGCGGCACCCCGCGCTTCATGGTCCGGGGGGAGGGTCCCTGGCTCTTCGACGCCGACGGTCGCCGCTATGTCGACCTGGTCTGCTCCTGGGGCCCGCTGATCCTCGGTCACGCCCACCCGGCGGTGGTCGAGGCGCTGCGCGAGGCCGCGGCCCTCGGCACCAGTTTCGGCACCCCGACCCCGGGCGAGGTCGACCTGGCCGCGGAAATCGTCGCGCGTACCCCCGTTGAGCAGGTCCGCCTGGTCAACTCGGGCACCGAGGCGACCATGTCGGCGATCCGGCTGGCCCGCGGTTTCACCGGCCGCGCCAAGATCGTCAAGTTCTCCGGCTGCTACCACGGCCACTCCGACGCGCTGCTGGCCGCCGCCGGCTCGGGTGTGGCCACCTTCGGCCTGCCCGACTCGCCCGGCGTGACCGGTGCGGCCGCCGGCGACACCATCGTGCTGCCCTACAACGACCTGCGCGCCGTCGAGGAGGTCTTCGCCGCCGAGGGCCCGCACATCGCGGCGGTCATCACCGAGGCGGCCGCCGGCAACATGGGCGTGATCGCCCCCCGCGACGAGTTCAACCAGCAGCTCGCCCGGATCGCCCACGCGCACGGCGCGCTGCTGATCGTCGACGAGGTGATGACCGGGTTCCGGGTCTCCCGCGCCGGCTGGCACGGCCTCGACCCGTCGGACGCTGACCTGTGGACGTACGGGAAGGTCATGGGCGGCGGCCTGCCCGCCGCGGCGTTCGGCGGGCGCGCGGAGATCATGGCGAGGCTGGCCCCGGCCGGCCCGGTCTACCAAGCCGGCACGCTCTCCGGTAACCCCCTCGCCTGCGCCGCCGGCCTGGCCACGCTGCGGCTCGCCGACGACGCGCTCTACCGCCGGCTCGACGAGACGGCCGCCGCCGTGGGCAAGCTCGCCACCGAGGCGCTGGCCGCCGCCGGGGTCCCGCACCGCCTGTCGTACGCGGGCAACATGTTCTCGATCTTCTTCACCGACGCCGACGTGGCCGACTACGACAGCGCCCGCACGCAGCAGGTGCCCGCGTTCAAGGCGTTCTTCCACGCCATGCTCGCCGCCGGCGTCTACCTGCCGCCGAGCGCGTTCGAGTCGTGGTTCGTGTCGGTGGCGATCGACGACGCCGCCCTGGAGCAGATCGCCGCGGCCCTGCCGGGAGCGGCGAACGCGGCGGCAGCGGCAGGACACGGGGGGGACTAATCGTGAGCGAGACGGTGGTGCACGTGCTGCGGCACGGCGAGGTGTACAACCCGGACGGCATCCTCTACGGCCGGCTGCCCGGCTTCCGCCTCTCCGAGCTGGGCGTCCAGATGGCCAAGGCGGCCGCCCAGGCGCTCGCCGAGCGGACGATCGTGCACGTGGTGGCCAGCCCGCTCGAGCGCGCCCACCAGACCGCCGAGCCGATCGCCGCGCAGTTCGGCCTGCCGGTCGGCGTGGACGAGCGGCTGATCGAGAGCGCGAACTGGTTCGAGGGCAAGAAGGTCTCGCCGGGCGACGGCTCGTTCCGCGACCCGCGCAACTGGTGGGTGCTGCGCGACCCGGTCACCCCGTCCTGGGGCGAGGCCTACCGGGTGATCGCCGAGCGGATGTTCGCCGCGCTGCACGCCGCCCGGATCGCCGCCGAGGGGCGGGAGGCCGTGCTCGTCTCCCACCAGCTCCCCATCTGGACCCTGCGCCGGCACGTCGAGCGCAAGCGGCTCTGGCACGACCCGCGCAGGCGGCAGTGCGGCCTGGCCAGCCTCACCTCGTTCCACTTCGACGGCGCCAAGATCGTCGGCATCGGCTACTCCGAGCCCGCGGCCCACCTGATCGCGATCTCGCCGACCGCCCGGACGGCCAAGGGCGCCTGATGCTCACCCGGAGGGTCGCCGCCGCCCTGCTCGCCGCCGTCACCGCCGGTACGGCGCTGGTCGGCTGCTCCTCCGGCAGCGAAGAGAGCCGCTGCGCGAGCGACGGCGTCACCATCACCTGCGCGCCCGACCAGCGGTCGAAGACTCCGAAGGTGAGCGGTGAACTGCTCACCGGCGGCAGCTACGACATCTCCCAGGCCCGCGGCCAGGTGGTCGTGGTCAACTTCTGGGGTTCCTGGTGCGCGCCGTGCCGGGCCGAGGTCGACGACCTGGAGGCCACCTACCAGGCCACCAAGGCGTCCGGGGTGAGCTTCCTCGGCATCAACGTGCAGGACAGCAAGGACAAGGCGATCGCCTTCGAGGAGGGCCGGGTCACCTACCCGAGCCTCTTCGACCCGGCCAGCCGGCAGGCGCTCAACTTCGACATCCCGCCCAACACCACGCCGGCGACCGTCGTCCTGGACCGGGACGGCCGGGTCGCCGTGGTGATCCGCCGGGCGGTCACCCGGGACGAGCTGCAACCCGTCGTCGAGCGGATCGCGGGCGAGCAGCCCGCCTCCGGATCACGCTGATGGGCGAGACGTTCCGCCAGCTCGCCGAGTCCGGCCCGCTCCTGCTGGCCGTGGGGGCCGCGGCGCTCGCCGGGCTGGTCAGCTTCCTCTCCCCGTGCGTCCTGCCGCTGATGCCCGGCTACCTGTCGTACGTCACCGGGCTGGCCGGGGCGGACCTGGAGGGTCGGGCCCGGACGGCGACCCCCGCACCCGTCCCGGACGAGCCGAGCGGCGGCGGCGTGGCGGTCGCGGCGCCCCCGGCGGCCCGGCCCGCGGCCGCGGTGAAGGGGCGGGTGCTGGCCGGCACCATGCTCTTCATCGCCGGCTTCACCGCGGTCTTCACCGCCACGGCGATCCTCTTCTCCGGCGTGGGCAGGCTCCTCTTCCAGTACGAGCGCACGCTGGAGATCGTCATCGGCGCGCTGGTGGTGGTGCTCGGGCTCGGCTACCTCGGCGTGATTCCCGGCATGCAGCGCGAGTTCCGCATCCGGCGGCTCCCCGCCGCCGGGCTGCTCGGCGCTCCCGTCCTCGGTGCGGTCTTCGCGCTGAGCTGGCTGCCGTGCACCGGGCCGACGCTCGGCGCGGTGCTCGGCATGGCCACCGTCGACGGGCGCACCGACCGCGCGGTGCTGCTCGCCGTGGCGTACTGCCTCGGGCTGGGGGTACCGTTCGTCGTCTTCGGGCTGGGCTTCCACCGCCTGCTCGGGGTGTTCCGCGCCGTCCGGCGCAACAGCCGCTGGGTCACCCGGATCGGCGGCGCGCTGCTGATCCTGATCGGCGTTGCGCTGGTCACCGGCGGTTGGCAGGACTTCGTGATCTGGTTGCAGACGCACGTGGGCGTGGGCGAGGTGAGCATCTGATGACGACCGTGGACGACCGGCCGGCCGCGCCGCCCGCCGGGGCGCCCCGGCGACGGGTCAACCCGGCGCTCGCCCTGCTGCGCAACTCGTGGCGGCAGCTCACCAGCATGCGCACCGCGCTGATCCTGCTCTTCCTGCTGGCGATCGCCGCCATCCCCGGCTCGGTGCTGCCGCAGCGCGGGGTCAACCCGGAGAAGGTCAACGAGTACTTCGTCGACCACCCCGACCTGGCGCCCCGGCTCGACCAGATCGGCATGTTCGAGGTCTTCGGCTCGGTCTGGTTCTCCGCGATCTACCTGCTGCTCTTCACCTCGCTGGTCGGCTGCATCCTGCCCCGGGCCCGCGACCACGTCCGCGCGCTGCGGATGCGGCCGCCCGCGGCCCCGAAGCGCCTGGAGCGGCTGCCCCAGCACGCGGTGCTGGAGGCCCCGGCCGCCGCCGACCCCGAGGCGATCGCAGCGGTGCTGCGCCGGCGCCGCTGGCGGGTCACCGTCCGCGGCAACGAGGTCTCGGCCGAGAAGGGCTACCTCAAGGAGACCGGCAACCTGCTCTTCCACGTCTCGCTGGTCGCCGTCCTGCTCGGGGTCGCGCTCGGCTCGTGGTACGGCTGGCACGGCAACCGGATCCTGGTGTCCGGCGCCGACAACGCCTTCTGCAACACCCGGCAGCAGTACGCCGAGGCGTCGCTCGGCCCGCGGGTGGACAGCGCCGACCTGCCGCCGTTCTGCCTCACGCTGGACAAGTTCGAGGCGGATTACCTGGCGTCCGGCCAGGCGTCCCGCTACTGGGCCACGGTCAGGGTGGACCAGCCGGACGGGTCGACGCGGACCGCCGGCTTCTCGGTCAACTCGCCGCTGCGGCTCGGCTCGGCCAACGTCTACCTGCTCGGCAACGGGTACGCGCCGATCCTGAAGTACACCGACAAGTACGGCCGCACCCAGACCAGCACGGCGCCGTTCCTGCGGACCGGCGACGCGAACGCCACCGAAGAGGGGGTCGCCGCGTTCCCGGACGCGAACGTCGACCCGAAGACCGGGCAGCGCGCCGCCGACCAGCAGGTCGCCTTCGACGGGCTCTACCTGCCCACCGCCCCGGAC
The DNA here is from genome assembly GCF_040610095.1 of Micromonospora sp. NPDC004540. NCBI lineage: Bacteria > Bacillati > Actinomycetota > Actinomycetes > Micromonosporales > Micromonosporaceae > Micromonospora > Micromonospora sp. NPDC004540. The sequence continues at coordinate 28,630 of NZ_JBEXLR010000031.1, read as the reverse complement.
AGCGCGCCGTTCGTCGCGTCCCAGTTCCCCGCGGAGCGGAACCCGGCGGTGGTGCTGGCCGCGTACCGGGGCAACCTGGGGCTGGACGCCGGCATCCCCGGGTCGGTCTATCAGCTCGACCAGCGGCAGATCAGCAGCGGCAAGCTGAAGCAGATCGGCGACAAGAAGCTGGGACTCGGCGAGAAGTGGACCCTGGACGACGGCAGCACGCTGGAGTTCGTGGGCACCCAGCCGTACATCACCATCTCGGTGCGGCACGCCCCCGGGCAGACCATGATGCTGGTCGCCTGCGCGACCCTGCTTCTCGGCCTGATGGGCTCGCTCTTCGCCCGGCGGCGCCGGGTCTGGTTCCGGGTGACGCCCCCGGCCAGTGGATCTCCGACGAGCGGTAGTAGTTTGGTGGAGGCCGGTGGGCTGCCGCGCACCGAGCATCCAGGGTTCGCCGACGAGTTCGCACAGCTCGTCGCCGCAGTCGGCGACGACGGGCGGGACGACCAACGGGCGCGAGAAGGAGACGAGTGATGTCCGCACTCTCCGACCAGCTGGTCACGTTCGCGATCCTGGCGTACCTGGTCGCGATGATCAGCCACGCCGTCGAGTACGCCCTGGGCAACGCTCGGAAGGTGGCGGTGGCCGCTCCGGCCCGGGAACTGGTCGGCGCCGGCGTCGGCGGCCCCGGCGGGACGGTCGAGGAGCCGGCCACCCCGGCCACCGCGGCCGCGACCCGGGCCGAACGTTCGGCCGCCCGGGCCGCGCTGGCCGGGCGGATCGCCGCCTGGATCACCGCCCTCGCCGCCGCGCTGCACCTGGGCGCGGTGGTCACCCGGGGCATCGCCGCCGAGCGGATGCCCTGGGGCAACATGTACGAGTTCGTCCTGACGGTCACCTGGATCGGGGCGGCGGCCTGGCTCGTGGTGCTCTGGAAGCAGCCGTCGCTGCGCCGGCTCGGGCTGTTCCTCACCCTGGTCATGGTGCTGCTGCTGGCGTTCGCCGAGCTGAAGCTCTACGTGCAGGTCGTGCCGCTGATGCCGGCGCTCCAGTCCTACTGGTTCATCATCCACGTGTCGACGATCATCTTCGCCTCCGGCATCTTCCTGCTGGGCGTGGTGCCCGCCGTGGCGTACCTGATGCGGGCCGGCTGGGAGCGGGGGAAGCGGAGCTTCCCGTACACCCTGGCCCGGCGGCTGCCGGCGGCGGCCGGGCTGGAGCGGCTGACCTTCACCCTGCACGCCTTCGCCTTCCCGATCTTCACCTTCGCGGTGATCGCCGGGGCGATCTGGGCCGAGGCGGCCTGGGGTCGCGCCTGGGGCTGGGACCCGAAGGAGACCTGGGCGTTCATCTCCTGGGTGGTCTACGCGGGCTACCTGCACGCCCGGGCGACCCCGAGCGTCAAGCGCAACGTGGCCACCTGGATCGCCGTCGTGGGCTTCCTGACCATGCTCATGAACCTGTTCGGGGTCAACTTCTTCTTCACCGGCCTGCACTCCTACGCCGGCGTCAACTGAGCCGTCCGCGCTGACCGCCGGGAGCCGCATGGCTCCCGGCGGTCGCGTGTTTTCCGGGTCAGCTCATGGTCACCGGGGCGGCGTCGTTCGCCGGGTCATCATCGACCCGGGGGTAGCCGTCCGCGCGGCGGACCTCGCCGGGTGCCCCGAGCGGGCCGTCGACCCGCAGGTCGAAGTCGAGGAGCCAGGTCTCGCCCGCCGGGAAGACCCCACCGGGCCTGGTGCAGTACCAGCCGCTCGGCACCGTCTCCTCGGTGGCCTCCTCGTCGCCCCCGATCGGCCAGCAGCCCGACGGGGACCTGGTCACCGCCGTGCCGGCCGGCGGCGTGAAGACGAGCCGCGCCGCGCTGTCACCAGAGACGGTGCCGTCCGGCACGCCGGGGCCGGCGTTGCGCAGCCCGACCTGGACCTGGACGGTGTCGCCGGGCACACCGGTGGCCGCCGTGCCCAGGGCGACGACGTCGTACGCCCCATGGATCGCCCGCAGGAAGTACTGGCCGGACGGGGACTGGTGCTCGGGGCCGATCACGTCCACGGCGTCGCCGACCTGGCGCAGCCGCAGCGGCTGGTCGGCGTCCCGCTTGCCGAACGTCACGCCGGTGGGCAGCGGCCCCGCGGTGGCGGTGGGGGCCACGCTCTGCATGATCCGCTTGTCGCCGATCGCGGCCGCCCCGACGGTGGTGGCGAACCCGCCCGGCACCTCGTAGCGGCGGCCGGGGGTGAGCTGGTCGTCGATGGTGCAGACAACGATGGTGCTCAGCTGGTCGCCGGTGCCGTACCGACAGTTGCGGTAGGCGGCGGGTTCCAGCCCCACCGGGAAGCGCAGGGTGATCCGCAGGCCGTCCACGGCCTGATCGCCGGAGCTCACCAACGCCACCGGCATGGCCAGCCGGTCGCCGGTGCCGGCGTTGTCGACGTACCGGTCGACCAGGTCGATCGCGTCCGGTCCGGCGTGCACCGTCACGGTCGCCTGCTGCGCCCAGCCGTCGAGGCCGTCGGCCAGGGTGGTGTAGCTGATGGCGCCGCTGGCACCGTCGGTGGCCCCCGGGGCGGCACGGAGCACGATCGGCATCGTTCCGTTGACCGTGCCCCACTCGTCCGTGGTGGCGTCCGGGGGCATCGGGCAGGTGACCGAGTTGGCGTCGGTGACGCACCAGTCCGGGAAGGTGGCGGTGGCGACGCCGGCCAGCCCGGCCAGGTCGAACGTGGTCCGCGGGTGCAGGGCGTCGGTGCTGCTGCTGACGGAGAGGGCGGCGGTGCGGGCGGGTGCGCCGGCCGCGCCGACGGCGGTGTCGCCGAGCCAGCCGCTCACCCAGCCTGAGCCGGTGTCGGCCGAGGCAGGGGTGGGCAGGGCGGTGACCGCGCCCAGGGCGGCCATCGTGGCGACGCCGGCCTGGATCGCGCGAGAAACGCGCAGTGGTCTCATCGAACTCCTCGAAGGACGGTGGGCCGTCCGGGCTGGTCGGCCGGACGGCGCGCCGATCCTACGGAGACGAGCCGACGAAGGTTGCCCGGGGCGCTGCCGTCAGCCCGTGCGCCGAAGGCGGTACCGGGCGGCCGCGGCCACCAGGCCGAGCAGGACCGGAACGACGATGGCGACCGGCAGGGAGCCCGCTGCGGTGAGAGTCCGCTTTCCGGCCACCGTCACGTGCACGGGCCGGCTCACCACCAGCGGGCCGGAGCCGGCTGTCGAGGCGCCGTTGGGCATGAGCACGACGTAGAGGTCGAAACTGCCGGTGTTGACGGCCTGGAACTCCCAGGACAGCGATCTGCTGCCGCCCGCCGGCACCGCTGCCATCTCCCGGGTCACGTCGGCCGACCAGTCCTCGAGGTCGACGTAGACGCCGTCCAGGCTCGCGACGTTGAGGTGTGCCACCAGCCGGTCGGTCGGTGCGTCGCCCGAGTTGACCACGCGGGACTCGACCGTCAACCGCTCGCCCACGACGGTGCTGAGCCGGTCCTGGTCCAACACGACCTCGACGGCGCCCGGCAGTGGCGGCGGAGCAGCCGCCGCCGGAACGGCCAGGCCGAGGGAAGCCGTCAACGCCAGTAGCAGCCCGGCAAACGCGAAAGCGGTCTTCATTCTCCGCTCACCCCTCCGTGCAGGCGGACGATCCGGTGGCCGGCGGCAACCAGAACGCCTCCGGCCAGGACAGCTGTGACAAGCGGGGACAGCAGGAGGGAGAGATCCCGCGTCCAGGTGTGCCCGGTCACGAGCACCGCCGCCAGGTAGTGCAGCGAGGCGTCGACCGGGTTGAGCCGCACGAGAAGGTCCCCGAACCAGCCCTTCGGGGTCCCACCGGGCAGCTGGGTCGGCGCGAAGAGCGCCAGCAGCACGAACAGGCTCACCGCGAGGCTGACCTTGTTGGAACTCCCCACGGCGCTGATCAGCAGACCCAGCAGGGCGAGCGCGACCGCCAGCAGGGTGCCGACGAGTAGGCCCAGCAGCAGCGCCGCCCCCACGAGGGACACTCCGCGACCGAGCACCCACAGATAGGGCACGCTCACGACGAAGGTCGCGAGCCAGAGCGACAGCGCGGCCGCCAGCTTCCCGACGACGATGGCACGGCGGGAGACGGGGGTGAGCAGCAGGCTCTCCAGCGTTCCCCGCTCCCGCTCTCCGCTGATCGCGTCGGCGCTGACCACGAGCGTGACGAGGACACCGACCGCCACCGCAACCTGCAGCGTGAGGTTCACGGCCTCCCGCTGCTCGAGGAAGTTCAGCACCTGACCGGTTCCGGCGAGGTAGGTCATGACGCTCAGGACGACGCTGAATGCGAAGACCAGTCCGGGACCCCGCCCGCTCCACCACAGGTCGCGGCACTCCTGTTCGGCGACGACCTGCCACCCGGGGCTCTGGCGGCCGACGGGGCCTACGCCGGCTCCGGCATCCCGGACGCGCCCGATGAGACCTGTCCCCGTCATTGCGCACCCTCCCGCGTCATGGCGAGGAACGCGTCGCTGAGTCGCGCGCCCTCGACCTCGAATGACAGGACCGGCACGTCGGCGCTCAGCACCGCCCGGAGGGGGCCGTTCATCCCCGTGTTTGGGCCACCCTGCCGAGTGGCCGGTCCTTCGTTCAGGGAAATCCTGAGGATGTCGGGACGTTCGTCGGCCGGCTCCAAGGTCAGACCGGCGACGCCCGCGAGCGCTTCCCGGGCTCGGCCGACCAGCTCGAGTGGCACCCGCAACTGCGCGTACCGCTGTGCGGCGACGGCCCGCGTGACGTCGCCGACGGTGCCCGAGGTGCGGACCGTGCCCCGGTGGAGGATCAGCACGCTCGTGCAGACCTCCTCGACCTCGTGCAGGGCATGGGTGCTGAGGATGACGGTGGCTCCCCTGCACGCCGCGATGTCGCGGACGATCGCCAGCACCTGGCGCTGCCCGGCGGGGTCGAGCCCGAGCGTCGGTTCGTCGAGAAACACGACAGCGGGATCGTTGACCAGTGCCCGGGCGATACCCAGCCGCTGCCGCATGCCCCGGCTGTAAGTCGAGATACGCGACGAGGCCCGCTCGGCCAGGCCCACCTCCGCCAGCAGCCGCCCGGCGACCCGCTCGGCGTCCGAGCGGGACAGGCCGTACAGCCGCGCGTGATAGCGCAGGTACGCCGTCCCGGTCTGGTGCCCCGGGTAACCGCTGCTCTCGGGCAGCACCCCCACGCGTCGCCGGATCTCGCTCGGCCGGGTGCAGGGCACGCCGGCCACCGAGAAGCTCCCGCTCGTCGGGGCGAGCACCGTGGTGAGCAGTCGGATCGTGGTCGTCTTGCCCGCCCCGTTCGGGCCGAGCAGTCCCACCACCTCGCCCTGTCGTGCCGAGAAGCTCAGCTCCTCGACGGCGGTACGGTCCCCGAACCGCTTGGTGAGCCGCGCAGCCTCGAGTTGCACACCGGCCATCGGCGTCCCCCTGTTCCTGCGGCGCGCGGTGGCGCCGTGCCACCGCGCGGTCCGTCCCCTCAGGACGTCACGGCGAATGTACGGCTGGCCGGCTGAAGGCCGGCTGAATGTGAATCCACGCCGGTGTCCGCGCCGGCCGGCCTTCAGCGGGCGGTCAGCCGGCAGGTGGCACACTCGGAAAATGCGCATCCTCGTGGTCGAGGACGACAAGCATCTCGCCCGCTCGATCAAGCGGGGGTTGGAGGCCGAGGGGTTCGCGGTTGACGTCGCGCTCGACGGCATCGACGGTCTCTGGCGGGCCACCGAGGGCGACTACGACGTCGTCGTCCTCGACATCATGCTTCCGGGCAAGAGCGGCTACCAGGTCTGCGCCGAACTGCGTGAGGCCGGGAACTGGACGCCGATAATCATGCTCACGGCGAAGGACGGCGAACTCGACGAGGCGGAAGCTCTCGACACGGGCGCCGACGACTACCTGTCCAAGCCGTTCTCCTACATGGTCCTGGTCGCCCGGCTGCGGGCGCTGCTGCGTCGCGGCTCGCGGGAGCGCCCGGCCACGCTGAACGCGGGCGACCTGCGGCTCGACCCGGCCGCCCACCGCGCCTGGCGGGGGGACACCGAGCTGTCCCTCACTCCTCGCCAGTTCGCCCTCCTCGAGTTCTTCATCCGGCGCGCGGGCGAGGTGCTGTCCAAGAGCACCATCCTCGACCACGTCTGGGACTTCGCGTTCGACGGCGACCCCAACATCGTCGAGGTCTACGTCCGGCATCTGCGCAGAAAGATCGACGAGCCGTTCGGCCGGTCCGCGATCCAGACCATCCGTCTCGTCGGCTACCGACTGGACCCCGATGGCGGCTGATCGCAACCGGTCCCGGGTACGCCTCACCTCGGTGCGCGCCCGCACCACCGTGGCCGCCACCCTCGTCGTCGGTGTCGCTCTCGTGATCACCGCCGTCAGCCTGGTGGTGTTCCTGCGCCATTCCCTCGTCGAACGGGTCGACGACCTGGCGAAGACGCGTGCCGACGACGTCGCGACGCTGGCCCGTCAGGGCATGCTCCCCGACGAGTTGGCCGTCGAGGGCAATGACGACGGCAGCATCACCCAGGTCGTGGACGGCGCCGGCCGGGTCCTGTCCGTCACCGCCGGGCTGCGCCGCGACCAGTCTCTCGCCCGGTTCCATCCGTCCGGGGCGGGGTCGGAGGCCCGCACGGTCGACGGCCTTCCCTTCGGCGAGGGCGGCGGCTATCGACTGGTCGCGGTGCGGACCGCCACGCCGGAAGGGCAGGTGACCGTCTTCGTGGCGGCGAGCCTCGCCCCCGTCGACGACGCCGTGGAGGTCATCCAGGGCGCTCTGGCCACCGGCGCTCCACTGCTGCTGGCACTCGTGGCGCTCACCACGTGGACGGTCGTGGGTCGCACCCTGCGGCCGGTGGACGCCATTCGGGCCGAGGTCGCCGACATCTCCGAGCGGTCAGTCGCCAGGCGTGTCTCCGTGCCCGCGACGGACGACGAGATCAGTCGCCTCGCGGACACCATGAACATGATGCTCGACCGGTTGGACGCGGCCGCCGAGCGGCAACGTCGCTTCGTCGCGGACGCCTCGCACGAGCTGCAGACCCCGCTCGCGGCGGCCCGCACCGACCTGGAGGTCGCGCTCGCGCACCCCGACAGCACCAACTGGAACGACATCGCGGCCGACCTGCTCGCGGCGAACCGTCGCATGGAACGCCTGGTCCGGGACCTGCTGTTCCTCGCCAGGGCGGACGCCGGCGCCCCTCGCCCCGCAGCCCGTCCGGTCGACCTCGACGACATAGTGCTGTCCGAAGCGGCCCGGATCCGTGGTGGCGGCAGGCTGCACGTCGACACCGGTGCGGTCTCGGCGGCCGCCGTCGACGGGCGTCGCGACGACCTGACGCGGGCGGTACGTAACGTGTTCGACAACGCCGAGCGCTACGCCTCGTCCCAGGTCAGCGTTGAGCTCACCAGCGACGACCGCCGCGTCACCCTGGTGGTCCATGACGACGGGCCGGGGATACCGAGCGAGGACCGCGAGCGCATCTTCGCGCGATTCACGCGACTCGACGACGACCGCAGTCGGCAGAGCGGCGGCACGGGTCTTGGTCTGGCCATCGCGAGGGAGATCATCGAGGCGCACCAGGGGTCGATAGTCGTCGAGGATGCGCCCCGTGGGGCGCGGCTCGTCATCGGCCTGCCCGCGCGCTGAATGACAAGGAAATGTCCGATCCCTGGTGAATGGCACTGATTGACCAGCCAATCAGCCTTCCAGCGTTCACAGCTCGGCCCGGCATTGACAGCTGAGCTTGGACTCTGTTAACCATCGTTAAGGTGGTTTAAGTGGGAATACGGAGAACATGAATAATCGTCCTTAATCGATTCGGTGCAGAGAATAGACGGGGTGATCTGAGACCTGCGCGGCGTGGCGGAGGAGGTGCAGACAGCCTGGCGCAGCTAGGGGGAGCTGTGGAGTTCCGGCTCTTGGGCGAAGTCGAGGCATGGACGGGGGATCGGCCGCTCGATCTCGGACCACGCCAACAGCGACTTGTGCTCGCGGTGCTCGCGTTGCAGGTGAACCGGCTCGTTTCGGTGGACCTCCTGGTCGACCTGACGTGGCCCGAGTCGCCGCCGCACACGGCGCGCCATGCGATCCATGTCCGCGTCTCGCAACTGCGCAACATATTGGCGATGGCCGGGGCGCATCAGGAAGGCATGAAGATCGCCACCCGCGGGACCGCGTACGTCCTGCGGGCCGACCCGATGTCCGTGGACGCCCATCGCTTCCGCGCTCTGCTCACCGCCGCCCGTGCCGAGGCGCACGACCCGGAACTCCAGGCTTCACTGTTGCGGCGTGCGCTCGACCTGTGGCACGGACCCCCGTTGGCCGACGTGACGACGCCGCGGGTCGAAGAGCTGTGCCGGTGGCTGAAGGAAGCCCGGTTGACGGCCCTGGAGGAGTGGCTGAGCGCGGAACTGCGGCTCGGACGGCACGAGGAGTTCATCGACGAACTCGCCGATCTCGTCGTGCAGCATCCGCACCGGCAGCGACTGCTCGCACACCTCATGCTCGCCCTGTACCGTGCCGGCCGCGCCCCCGAGGCGCTGGCGGCCTACCGGCTGGCGCGGAGCCGGCTCGTCGACGAATTCGGACTCGAGCCAGGACCGGAGTTGCAGCGGCTGGAACGCGCGATACTTCGCGGCGATCCGGCGCTCGACCTTCCGCCCGAGTGGCCACCGACGTGAGGTCGCGTCCGGCGGAAAGGCGACCTGTCCCTGGCCGGGAGGAGATCCCGGCCATCAGGCGTGCGACCTACCGAAGCGCAGGTAGAGGGAGGGCAGAACGAACAGGTTCAGCAGCGTCGAGGTGACCAGGCCGCCCAGAATCACCACCGCCATCGGGTGTTCTATCTCGTGACCGGGCAGGCTGCCCTCGATGGCCAGGGGAACCAGGGCGAGCCCGGTCGCCAGCGAGGTCATGAGGATCGGCGAGAGACGCTCTTTCGCGCCACGCAGGACGAGGCCTCGACCGAAGCTCTCCCCTTCCGCCCGCTCGAGATACTGGAAATGGTTGACCATGAGGATGCCGTTGCGGGCGGCGATGCCCAGCACGGTGAAGAATCCCACGAGCGAGCCGAGCGAGAGGATGCCGCCACCGACGTATGCCGCGAGGATCCCGCCAACCAGCGCCATGGGCAGCGTGAGGAGGACGAGGAACGACAGCCGCCAGCTGTTGAAGGCGGTGGTCAGCAGGAAGAGGATCCCGATCACGGCGACGCCGGCGAAAAGCCGCAGCTGGTCCTGGGCGCTCGTCGCCTCCTGGTACTCACCGAGCAGTTGCGGGTGGTAGCCGGGCGGGAAGTCCACCGTCGCCAGGCGGCGTTCCACCTCGGCCGCGACGTCGCCCAACGCCTTCCCCGCGGCCACGTTGGCGCCCACGTTGATGTACCGCGACCCGTTCTCCCGCAGGATCTGGTTGGGCGTGGGCACCATCTTGACCTCGGCCAGCTCACCCACGGCGACCTTGCTCCCGTCCGCCGCGTCCATCAGGAGGTTGCGGACGCCCTCGATGCTGTACCGGGCACTCGGCACGCTCCACACGTGCACCTCGGTGTTCTTGCCGTTCCGCCAGATGTCGCCCGCCTCCTCGCTGGCGATGAACGTGGCCGCCGTTCGGCGTACGTCGCCGGGCTTGATCCCGTACCGTGCCGCCTTGGCCAGGTCGACCTGGACGTCAACCTGAGGAACCGCCGTCTGCAGCGTCACGTGTTCGTCGATGATGCCGTCGATCCCGGCGATGAGGTCCTTGACCTCGGTGGCCTTGTTGCGCAGCACGTCGAGGTCGTCGCCGACGATGCGGACGATGATGGCGTCGCTTGAGCCGGTGAGGACCTCCTTCGTGCGCTCCTTCAGATAGGTCTGCACATCGCGCTGCAGGCCGGGATAGCCGTCGACCACCTTCTGCACCGCGTCGTGAGTCTTGTCGTAGTCGACCTTCGGGTCGATGCTGATCCAGTTCTCGGTGAAGTTCATGCCGACGACCTCGTCGGCCAACGTGCCCTGCCCGATGTGGGCGCCGAAGTTCCGGACCCCGGGGATCGCCCGCAGTTCCCTGCTGACCTGTTCGGTGATGCGGACACTCTCCTCGCGCGAGGTGCCGGGCTGGGTCACCCAGTGCATCAGGAAGTCCCGCTCCTTGAAGGCGGGGAACAGGTTCTGTCCCAGCATCGGCACCACCATGACGCCGCCCGCCAGGACGAGTACGACGGTCGCGTAGGCGACGGCGGGACGCGGGATGATGCGTGCCAGCAACGCGGTGTAGCCGCGCTGGAGCCAGCGCACCAGCGGCGACTCCCGCCGCTCGATCGGTGACCGGGCCAGCAGCATCAGGGCGAGCGCCGGAATCACCGTCAGGGCCACCAGCAGCGAGGCCAGGACGGCCAGCCCGTAGGCGAACGCCATGGGCCGGAAGAACGAGCCGGTGAGCCCGGTGAGCAGGAAGATCGGGACCGTGCTGACCAAGATGATCATCGTGGCCTGGACGATGGGCCCCCGCACCTCCACCGACGCGTCGAGGATGATGGCGGCGGTGGACCTCGTGCTGCCTGCTCGTCGGTGCTGGCGGACGCGGCGCACGATGTTCTCGACGTCGATGATGGCGTCGTCGACGAGCACGCCGAGGGCGATCACGAGCCCGGCCAGGATCATGGTATTTATCGTTGCCCCGGTCCAGTGCAGGACGAGTCCCGCCGCGACGAGGGAGAGCGGGATCGAGACGGCGCTGATCAGCGCGACCCGCCACTCGAAGAGGAAGAGCACCAGGATCAGGACCACCAGGACGAATCCGATGACCATCGCCCGACCGAGGTTCTCGACCGAGGTCTCGATGAAGGTCGCCGGCCGGAAGATCTCGGTGTCGACGTCGAGACCCTGCATCCCGGGCGCCATCTCCGTCAGCGCGGCCTCGACCCCGCGGGTCACCTCGAGGGTGTTGCCCCACGGCAGCTTCTCGACGATGAGCATGAGGCCGGGGCCGTCGTTGATGACCGCGTCGCCGGTGAGCAGGGACGGCGGCATGATGTCGTCCGTGATGTAGGCGACGTCCTTCAGGTAGACCGGCTTGGCGCCCTTCGGCACCTCGATGGGGATCTCGGCCAGTTGCTGTCCGGTCAGGGCGGGCAACTGGTGCTGTACCTGGAGGCGGTGGTTGGGCGTGTCGACCCAACCGCCGGTGCCGATCTCGAACCCGCCGTTGAACTTCAGCTGACCCACGTCCACCGCGTCTCCGGCGGCCTCCATGACCTGGGCCAACGTGACGTTGTGCTTGCGCATGAGCTCGGGATCGACGAGGGCCTGCTTGACGTGCCACCGATCGCCCCAGATGGCCACATTCGCCACGCCGGGTACGCGCATCAGGCGGGGCCGGACCGTCCAGTACGCCTGCAGCGCCATGTCGACGTGGGCAGCGTCGGACTTGTCCGCCTGGGATATCCCGATCTTCATGACCCGGCTGGTCGACGACAGCGGTTGGATCATGAAGGGGGAGTTGGCCCAGCGCGGCAGTCTGGGAGTGATGGCGGTGAGGCGCTCCTGGATCAGCAGGCGGGACGCCATCAGGTCGGTCCCGGGCTTGAAGATCAGGACGATCGAGGAGAGCTGGGAGACCGACTTGGAGCGCATCACGTCCAGGCCCTCGATCCCGGTGAGGCCCTGCTCGAGCGGCACGGAGACCAGCTCTTCGACATCCTGCGCGGACAGTCCGATGCAGATCGTCTGAATCTCCACCCGCGGCGGCGCAAACTCGGGGAACGCGTCGACGGGCATGTCGCGAATCTGCAGGACGCCGAAGAACATCAACATCGAGGCCCCGACAACCACGAGGAACCGGAGCTTCAGGCTCGTTCCAATGATCCAACGCATCATGGTGTGGCGTCCCTACCCTCGTAGCGACTTGATGGGCTACTTGCCGACCCCGAGCTCGGCGCCCCAGAGTTCGATCACGCCGGTCGTCACGATCGACGTTCCCGCCGGCGGTGCCTGCGACAGGAACGCATCCGTCCCGCGCGCCCCGCCCACGGATGCGACCACGACCTTCTCGCGGACGTAGGTCAAGGGCTGGGGAGCCGTGTAGACCCAGGTCACGCCGTTCGGGTCGTAGAGCACCGCCGAGTAGGGCACCACGGTCGCCGGCCCGCCCGGCGGTGCGGTCCGGGCAGCGCCGACGGTGACCGTCGCGATGCCCACCCGGCGGGCCGCCTGCTCGGTCAAGGTCACCTTCTTGGCGTCGCTGCCCGGGATCGCCTCGACCGTGGCGGGGCTCTCCTTGTGGCCACTCGACGTGGTCGAGGCGGGCGTGGTGCAAGCCGCCGCCGAGGCCAACGTGAGCAGGATCGCTGCCATCCACCGACCACTGTGTCGCATGTGGCCGCCTCCCTGTCTGTGCATGGGACCTTCCTGAATCCGCTCGGGCCGCTGCCGGGCGTGTACCAGCTTCCCGGCGCGCCGTGCGCGGCGCGGCCTGGGCGCGGGTGGCGGTCCGGACGGCTCCACCGATTGAGGCCGGACGGCGAACCGCAGGTACAGCACGGGCAGCACGAACAGGTTCAACAGCGCGGTCGTGACCAGGCCACCGAGGATGATCAGGGCGAGCGGGCTCACGATCTCGAGGCCGGCGACGCTGCCGTAGAGCGCCATGGGGACCACCGCCAGCCCCGCCGCCAGCAGGCCCGTCACGGCCGGGATGACCTGCTGCCGCGACCCGAGCTCGACCAGCTCGGCACCGTGCGGGTGACCCTCATCGGCCAGCCGCTGGTACCGCCTGATCTGCAGAATGCCGCCCCGAACGGCCATCGCCAGCACGGTGAGCAGCCCCAGCAGCGCGACCACCGAGACGGCCGACCGGTCGAGGGCCGCCAGCAGCAGGCCGCCCGCGAGTGCGGTCGGTAGGAGCAGGAAGTACAGCGACGCCACCCGCCAGCTACCGAAACCGGCCTGCAGCAGGAAGAAGATCAGGATCACGGCGCCGATCACGAAGGTCCAGACGCGGAAGTCGGACGTTGCCTTTGCCTGGGCCTCTCCGAGCACCTCCAGGTGGTGCTCACGGGGGAAGGTCACCTGCGCGAGCCGATCCTTGGCCTCGCTCGTGACGGCACCCAGACCACGCCCGCGCACGTTCGCGACGACGTCCATGCTGCGGGAGACCTGGTCGTGTGTGATGACCTCCGGCTTCGCCACGACCCGTACGTCGGCGACGTCGGCCAGGCGCACCTGCGTCGGGGCGCCGCCGGGGCCACCCACCGGCGCGTCGATCAGCAGGTTCTGGACGGTGGACGTGTTCTGGCGCACCGCGGGGATGCCCCACACGACAACCTCGAACACCTTCTGGTCGTCGAAGAGGTTGCCGGCAACCGTGGACGAGACGAGGGTGGCGGCGGCCCGGCGTACGTCGCCCGGCTTCAGGCCGTACTTCGCGGCCTTGGCGACGGAGACCTCGATCTCCACGGTGGGCGCGACCTCTGCGGTCCGTACCCGCGGTTCGGTGACGCCGTCGATGGCGGAGACGATGCCGAGGACCTCCTGGGCCTTCTCGTTGAGGACCGTGTAGTCGTTGCCGTAGATGCGCACGATGAGGTCCTCCGTCGCACCGCGGGTCACCACCTCCCGGATCCGCTTGTCCGAGTAGGTGATCAGGTCGCTCCGCACCCCGGGATAGCCGTCCACGACCTCCTGCACGGCGGCCAGGGTTCGGCCGTAGTCGGCCCCCGGGTCGACGCTGAGCCACACCTCGCCCGAGTTCATGTTGACGACCTGGTCGGACGCCAGGGCCCGCCCGGTGTGGGCGCCGACGTTGCGTACTCCCTGGACGGCCCGCAGTTCGGCGCTGAGGGCGCTGGTGATCCGGTTCATCTCCGGTCGGGACGTGCCGGCCGGCGCCTCCCAGGTGATCAGCAGGTCCCGCTCCTGGAGCGTCGGCGACAGCGGTCGCGAACCGAGGAACGGCAGGGCGACCAGGCCCGCCACGACGAGTAGGCCGACCAGGCCGTAGGACCAGACGGGCCGCCGGAGCAGCCGGGGCAGCAGCCGGCCGTACGCCCGCGCCGACACTCGGGCCAGCGGGGACGGGCTGTGCCGCAGCGACGACCGGGAGAGCAGGAGCGTGGCCAGCACGGGGGCGATCGTCAGCGCGACCACCAGGGAGACCACCGTGCCGACCAGGAAGCCCTGCGCGACCGGGGTGAGGAACGCCCCGCGCACCCCGTCGAGGATGAAGAGGGGCACGACCGAGACCGCGGCGATGACGGCAGCGACGAAGAGCGGGCCGCGTACGTCGAGGACGGCGTCCCGGATGGTGCCGGAGACGGGCTCTGCGGAGCCGTCCTCCCGGCGCTGCCGCAGCCGATGCCGGACGTTGTCGACGGCCACCACCGCGTCGTCCACGACGATGGCGAGGGCCATCACCAGCCCGGCCAGGGACATCATGTTGAGGGATACGCCGAACCAGGACAGCACGAGCACCGTCACCGCCACGGCGGACGCGATGGTCAGCAGGCTGACCAGCGCGGTTCGCCAGCTGAACAGGAAGGCGCCGAGCACCAGCAGCAGGAGGACGGCGCCGAGGATCAGCGTGGTGGTGAGGTGGTCGACCATCTTCTCGATGAAGGTCGCCGGCCGGTACACGGTCGTGTCGATCTGGACGTTCGGCATGGCCGGTCGCAGCTCGTCGAGTGCGGCCTCCACGTCCCGGGTCACGTCCGCGACCTTGGCGCCCGGGAACCTCTCCACCACGAGCATGAGGCTCGGAGCGTCCTCGACCACCGCGTCGCCGATGAGGAGTTGGTGGTCCTCGACGATCTGGGTGACGTCGCCGAGCAGCACTCCGCGGTCCTCGGCGCCCTGGACGGTGACCTTGCCGAGATCCGCGGCGGTCTTGATCGGCTGGTTGTGCTGGATCTCGATCCGCTGGTTGGCGGTGTCGATGAAACCGCCGAGTCCGGGAGTCGACGCCTCCACGAAGGTCAGCGGCGAGACCCACAGCGCGTTCGCCGAGGTGCGCAGGACCTGGTCCAGCGTGACGCCGTGCTGCATCAGCTTGGCGGGATCGACCTGCACCTGCAGTTGCCGGTCCCGGAACCCCCAGATGGAAACATTGGCCACGCCGGGCACGCTCAGCAGGCGGGGCACGATCGTCCAGCGCGACAGCAGCGACATGTCGATCAGTGAGCGGTCCTGGGACGACAGCCCGACCATCATGAGCCGACCGGTCGACGAGAGGGGCTGCACCACAAGCGGCGGCCGCGACGAGGCGGCCGGGAGCATGGCGACCATGGTCAGCCGCTCCTGCACGACCTGCCGGGCCCGGATCGGGTCGGTGCCCGGCTCGAACGTCATCTCCATGGACGACAGTCCCGGCAGTGTGCGGGACTCGAGCTTGGCCAGCCACGGGATCCCGTTGAAGAACTCGTTCTCCATCGGGTTGGTGATCAGATTCTCCACCTCTTCGGCGGAGAGCCCGAGCGCCTCGACCTGCACGTCCACCCGCACCGGCCCGAACTCCGGCAGTGCCTCGACCGAGGTGTTGCGAAGCTGAACGAAGCCGACCGCCATCAGGGCGACGGCGACGGCGAGAACGAGCCGTTGATATCTGACGCTTGACCCGACGATCCACCGCATCATGGCCCCGGACCTCCCAGTTGGAGATTCGTCAGTTGCCAACCAGGGCCCAAGAATCGCGCCGGTCGCTCACGTTCCGCTCACACCGGGCTCACAACCTGCTCATGCGCTGGGACTTGCCTCCTCCGTGCTGGCGTAGTGTCTCGTCCACCCGGAGGGTGACCTGGTAGGCGATCTCCGGGATGTCGGCGAGTTCGATCCGCTCGGCGCGGAGCGCGAGTTGGGCGTGCAGCTCACGGGCGACGGCGTCCCGTAGCGCGGCCAGCAGTGGGGACAACCCGTCCGGGTCGCCGACTACGTAGGCGTCCATGCGTCCACCCTGCGCGCGCCGCCGTAGCCACGCCAGAGCCGGTGAGATTCCTCGCTCGCCAGGATGGGCGGTGGCCGGGGTCAGCCGCCGAACCAGCCGGGGACGTCGAGGCGGAAGACGTCGGCCGGGACCATCCGGCGCAGGTCGTCCTCGATCGCCGCGACCCGCTCGGCGCCGAGGACCGCCGCCCAGCGGTCCCGCAGGTCGTCGAAGACGACCGCCGAGCGGCGCAGCCCGTCGTGGCCCTTCGCCGTCATCCGGACCAGCTTGCGCCGGGCGTCGGCGGGGTCGTCGGCCCGTTCCAGGTAGCCGAGCGCGACCAGCCGGTCGACGGTCTTGCCGGCCGCCTGCTTGCTGACGCCGAGGCGTTGGCCCAGGTCGGAGGCGGTGGTGCCGGCGGGGCCCACGGCCTGGAGCACGAAGCCGTGGGCGGGCCGCAGCTCGGGGTGCCCCTGCCGGGCCAGTTCGGCGTGCAGGTCGTCGATGAGCGTGCGGAAGCCGGCGAGCAGGAGCAGCGGGAGCGCGAAGCCCGGGCGGTCAGGCGTTGCCATGTTCGACAACCCCCTTTACTATCTCGTCAACCACGTTGACTATCTTACGTGAGGGGTACCCGTCATGTCCCAGCCGGTCTTCACCGCCCACACCCCCGACACCGCACCCGCCGCCGCCCGCACCACCATGACCACCGTCCAGCGCAAGCTCGGCCACCTGCCCGGCGCGGTGGCCCTCATGGCCGAGTCGCCCGAGCTGCTCAAGGGCTTCCTCACCGCCAACGCCGTCTTCGAATCCACCGACCTCGACCCGGTCGCCCGGGAGGTCGTGGTGCTGACCGTGGCCACCCGCAACGAGTGCCACCTCTGCGTGGCCATGCACACCGCGACGCTTACCCGGCACGGCGCCGCGCCCGAGCTGATCGAGGCGCTGCGGGACGGTGCCGCCCTGCCCGACACGCGCCTGGAGGCGCTGCGCCGGTTCACCGTGGCCGTGCTCGACCACCGGGGCGCCGTCCCGGACGACGGGCTGCAAGCCTTCCTCGCCGCCGGCTGGCAGCCGCGGCACGCGCTGGACGTGGTGCTCGGCGTCGGCACGTACACGATCTCGACCTTCGCCAACCGCCTCACCGACGCCCCGCTCGACCCGCCGCTGGCCGCGTACGCCTGGTCCCCGGCCTCCTGACCGGCGGCCTCAGTTCCGCAGGAACGGCAGCAGCAGGTCCGCCAGCTCGGCCGGCCGCTCCTCGAAGAGCCAGTGGCCACACTCCTCCACCACCTCGCCGGTGACCGTGTCGGCGTACCGGCGGACCTGCTCGGCCACCTGCTCACCGAGGCTGGCCCGGGCGCCGACGGCGAGGACCGGCATCGGCAGCTTCGTCGCCCGGTACGCGGCGTTGTCCGCCACGTCCTGTCCGAACGCCCGGAAGTAGGCGAAGCTCGCCCAGAGGTGGGCCGGGTCCCGCAGGTGCCGGGCGTACTCCGCCGTCTCCTCCGGACCGATGCTGCCCTTGTTGACCATGATCGAGTCGGTGAACCGGTCCACCCAGAGCGGTTCCCGGCCGGTGACGAGTTGCTCCGGCAGGCCGTTGGTCAGGTTGAAGAAGCCGAAGTTCCACACGGCCGGGCCGGCGGCGGTGAGGGCCGGAATCGCGTAGATGCTCTCGTCGGGGATCGGCGCCTCGGTGAGCGCCAGCCGGGACACCCGGTCGGGATGGGCGGCGGCGTAGGCGTAGGCGACCATCGTGCCGAGGTCGTGACCGACCAGGCGGATGTCCTCGACCAGGCCGAGCCCGGTCAGCAGCCCGTGCAGGTCGGCGGCGACGGTCTTCTTGTCGTAGCCGTCGGTCGGGGCGTCGCTGTCGCCGAAGCCGCGCAGGTCGGGCGCGACCACCTCGAACGACTCGGCGAGCACCGGCAGCAGGTGCCGCCACATCCGCCAGCACTGCGGGTAGCCGTGGAGCAGCACCAGGGTGGGCCCGCTGCCCCCGCGGACGTGGTTGATCGTGACGTCACCGACCCGGGTCCGCTGCTCGGTGAACCCTGCCGGGATCCGTCCGTCGCCCATCGACGCCCCCTCTCGTCCGGCGGCTCGACTACCCGGTGAGTGGGGAGCCATGCCGGCCCGCCGACCGCGCCGGGTGCGCTCGCCCGACACTACGGCTCAGCTCACACCACCCGGCTTGGACGCTGAGAACACCGGTGCGGGAGACTGGCGGGCATGGCGGCTCGTGGCTTCCCGTACACCGATCTCAAGGACTTTCTCGCGGCGCTGGAGTCCGCGGGCGAGCTGCGGCGGGTGAGCGTCCCGGTCGACCCCACGCTGGAGATCAGCGAGGTGGTCACCCGGACCGTCCGTGACGGCGGCCCGGCGCTGCTCTTCGAGCGGCCCACCCGGGGCGAGATGCCGGTGGCGATCAACCTGTTCGGCACCGAGAAGCGGATGGCCATGGCGCTCGGCGTCGAGACGCTGGACGAGATCGGCGAGCGGATCGGCGGGCTGATCAAGCCGGAGCTGCCGGTCGGCTGGTCCGGCATCCGCGAGGGCCTGGGCAAGGTCATGCAGCTCAAGTCGGTGCCGCCGCGCAAGGTCAAGACGGCCCCCTGCCAGCAGGTGGTCTACCGCGGTGACGACGTCGACCTGAACCGGCTGCCCGGCCTCCAGGTCTGGCCCGGCGACGGCGGGATCTTCCACAACTTCGGGCTGACCCACACCAAGCACCCGGAGACCGGCAAGCGCAACCTCGGCCTCTACCGGCTCCAGCAGCACAGCCGGAACACCCTCGGCATGCACTGGCAGATCCACAAGGACTCCACCGCCCACCACGCCGTAGCCGAGCGGCTCGGCCAGCGGCTCCCGGTCGCCATCGCGATCGGCTGCGACCCCGTCGTCTCCTACGCGGCGACCGCGCCGCTCCCCGGTGACATCGACGAATACCTGTTCGCCGGCTTCCTGCGCGGCGAGCGGGTGGAGATGGTCGACTGCCTCACCGTGCCGTTGCAGGTGCCGGCGCACGCCCAGGTGGTGCTGGAGGGCTACCTCGAGCCCGGCGAGCGGCTGCCCGAGGGCCCGTTCGGCGACCACACCGGCTTCTACACCCCGGTCGAGCCGTTCCCGGTGCTGCACGTCGAGACGATGACCATGCAGCGCGACCCGGTCTACCACTCGATCATCACCTCGAAGCCGCCGCAGGAGGACCACGGCCTCGGCAAGGCCACCGAGCGGATCTTCCTGCCGCTGCTCAAGCTGATGATCCCGGACATCGTCGACTACGACCTGCCGGCCGCCGGCGTCTTCCACAACTGCGCGATCGTCTCCATCCGCAAGCGCTACCCGAAGCACGCGCAGAAGGTGATGAACGCGATCTGGGGCGCCCACCTCATGTCGCTGACCAAGCTGATCGTGATCGTCGACGAGGACTGCGACGTCCACGACTACAACGAGGTGGCGTTCCGCGCTTTCGGCAACGTCGACTACGCCCGCGACCTGCTGGTCACCGAGGGCCCGGTCGACCACCTGGACCACGCCTCGTACCAGCAGTTCTGGGGCGGCAAGGCGGGCCTCGACGCGACCCGCAAGCTGCCCACGGAGGGCTACACCCGGGGCTGGCCCGAGGAGATGACCATGTCGCCCGAGGTGGTCTCGCTGGTCGACAAGCGCTGGAAGGAGTACGGCATCTGATGGCCACCGTCGCCGAGGTCCCCGTGGAACGCCCGGGCCGGGTCAAGTCGTTCCTCAAGCTGGTCACGATCGAGCACTCGGTCTTCGCGCTGCCGTTCGCGTACCTGTCGGCGCTGACCGCCATGCAGGTCGAGGGCGGGCGGGTGCGCTGGCTCGACCTGCTGCTGATCACCGTGGCGATGGTCGGGGCGCGGACGTTCGCCATGGCCGCCAATCGGATCCTCGACCGGTCGATCGACGCGCGGAACCCGCGTACCGCCAACCGGGAACTGGTGACCGGGGCGGTGAGCGTCCGCACGGCCTGGACCGGCGCGGCCGTCGCGCTGGTGGTGTTCCTGGCCGCCGCCGCCCTGCTCAACCCGCTCTGCCTGGCGCTCGCCCCGCTCGCCGTGGTGCCGCTGGTCGTCTACCCCTACGGCAAGCGGTTCACCAACTGGCCGCACGCCATCCTGGCGGTCGCCCAGGCGGTCGGCCCGGTCGGCGCCTGGCTGGCGGTCACCGGCACCCTCGCCGGCTCCGGGCCGGCCTGGCTGCTCGGCGCGGCCGTCGGCCTCTGGATCGGCGGCTTCGACCTGATCTACGCCTGCCAGGACTCCGAGGTCGACCGGGAGATCGGTGTGCACAGCGTCCCGGCCCGCTACGGCCGGCGCTTCGCGCTGCACGCCTCCACCGTCGCGCACGTGGTGACCTTCGCGCTGTTCATCTGGTTCGGCGCGCTGGTCGGCTTCGGCTGGCTCTGGTGGATCGGCCTGGTGCTCACCGCGGTCGCCTTCGGCTACCAGCACCTGGTGGTCAGCCCGACCGACCTGAGCAAGGTCAACCGCGCGTTCTTCACGGCCAACGGCTTCGTGGGCATCGCGCTGTTCGTCTTCGCCCTGCTGGATCTGGTGGTCCGGCTGGGCCTGCGCGCCTGAGCGGGCGTCAGCCGGCCACCGGATAGCGGGCGCTCTCCAGCGTCCAGTCGACCGTGCCGCGGACCGCGTTGGCCAGCCCGTCGAGGTGGGCGGTGACCGACTCGTCCAGCGCCGGACCGAACGACGGCACCGCGGCGTGCAGCGCCATGAAGTGGGCCATCTCCGCGCGCCAGCGCGCGGCGACCAGGTCGACCGCGGCCGGCACCGACACGGCCCGCTCGGCGGCCACCGCCAGCACCAGGTTGTGGCCCCCGGCGCCGGCCCGGTCGCGTTCCAGCGAGGCCAGGTCGTTGTACCAGGACAGCAGGTCGTTGGCGAGGTCGGCGAGCCGGCGCAGCGCGGGATGGTGGTAGACCGCGTCGGGCAGCGGCCGCCCGGCCGCGAACTCGATCAGGGGATACGACACGTACGCCGCCGAGGTGGCCCGGCGCAGTTGCACGTACTCGGCGATGCCCGGTGGCCGCCCGGCGCCGGTGGCGACCGCCTCCCGCCAGGCGCCGTCGAGATGGTCGGCGACGGCGTCGGCGAAGCGCAGCCGCCAGCGCGCCGGCATCCGGCGCCGGGGCTCCTGCCAGGCCTGGACCAGCAGCCGGCGCAGCGGACCGGAGAAGCCGGGATGGCGGGCTCGGGGGCCCTCGCGGAGCAGGGCCAGCGCCCCGTCGCGCAGCGCCCGGATCTGTGCCGGGGCGAGCCGGTCCGGCCCCTCGCAGGCGTCGTCCACCAGGAAGAACCAGGTGAACAGGGCGGCCAGCGCCCGCAGGTCGGGCTCGGTGGCATCCGGGTAGAGGCGGCCGGCGTAGCGGGCGAAACCGGCCCGGGCCAGCCGCTCCCGCGTGACCGGGTCGAGCGGCAGGCCGAGCCGGTCAAGCTGGCCGACCAGCCACTCCTGCACCGCGTCGGCGTGCGGGGAGAGCCGGGACGGGATCGGGCACTCGGACCGCAACGCCCGCAGCACCGCCGCCGTCATCACCGGTCCCTTCCATGGACGTGGATCACCGACGGAAGAATCGCACGTTCCCGACACGGATGGCGCCCCGGGGGACAAGCGGGACACCGTGCCGGGGGGTGGCCGCCCGGCGCCCGGGTCGACCAGGCAGGCTGGACGGTATGCGCGAACCATGGGTGGTCGGCGTCTCCGGTGCCTCCGGCACGCCGTACGCGGCCGCGGTCGTCCGGGGCCTGCTCGACGCCGGCCAAGCGGTGGACCTGATCGTCTCCCGGGCCGCCCGGCTGACCATCCTCGACGAGACCGGGCGGGCGTTCCGGGACGGGCACTGGGCCGAGGACCTGGCCGCCTGGCTGGGCCGCGACCTCGCCGGCGCGGACCTGCGGCACTGGCCGGCCGGTGACCTGGCCGCCGGCCCGAGCAGCGGCTCCTACCGGGTCCGCGGCATGGCCGTCGTTCCGGCCAGCACGGCGGCCTGCGCCGGCATCGCGATCGGGCTCTCCAAGGATCTGTTGCAGCGCGCCGCCGAGGTGAACCTCAAGGAGCGGCGGCCGGTGGTGGTGGTGCCCCGGGAGACTCCAGTGACCCGCAGTCACCTGGAGCACCTCATCGCGCTGCACGACGCCGGCGCCGTGGTGCTGCCGGCCAGCCCTGGCTTCTACGGGGCCGGGGCGGCGGCCTCCGCCGAGCAGTTGGTCGACTTCGTGGCCGGGAAGGTGCTGGACGCGCTCGGCGTGCCGCACACGCTGTTCCGGCGCTGGTCGGGTGAGCTGGCCGCAGCCCACCGGGACGCGGACCGGACCTGACGCCCGGTCCGCACCCCGATCTCTGCCGCCTCAGTACATTCCGGCGTTCGCCGGCCCCGGGCCGGTCGAGGCGGTCGGGCCCATGTTGCGCGGCTTGCCCATGTCCTCCGCCTCGTCCAGCATGCCCTCCCCCTCAAGCAGGGCCCGCACCTCGGATTCCCGAAACCGGCGATGCCCGCCTGGAGTCCGGATGCTGCCGATCCGGCCGGCCGCTGCCCACCTGGTCACGGTCTTCGGGTCAACCCGAAACAGCGCGGCGACCTCACCCGGTGTCAGCAGGCGATCTCCAGTGTCCACAGCCCCCTCCTCGCGTCGACGAAGCCCCCGGCTGAACACACTGCCCCCGGCCGGTGCGAGCCCAGAGCCGTCATGAGGGACGTATGGCAATTACAGCACCAGCGACCTGACGTGTCCGCCAAACGCGAAAAACGCACACAGTGAGAAGTTAATGAGAAGTTAGTAAATGCTACCGGCGCAGAACCCCCGTGACGGCATGTTTGTGAATGGCGACGCGACGTCATGTTCAACTGATGCCGAGCGTCGGGCGTTACGCGCGAAAGGATAGGGTCACTCTCCGTGGACGCGATCGACCTGAGCCTCGTGGAGCTGCTGCGAGGCAACGCCCGCCTGTCGTACGCCGAACTGGCCCGCCAGGTCGGCCTCTCCGCCCCGGCAGTGCACGAGCGGGTCGGCAAGCTGGAGTCGGGCGGCGTCATCCGGGCGTACCGGGCCGAGGTGGAGCCGGAGGCGATCGGGCTCGGGGTCACCGCGCTGATCGGCATCGTGGAGGACTCGACCGCGGACACCGACGACGTGCTGGAGAGGTTCCGGCAGATGCCCGAAATCGAGTCCTGCTACTTCATGGCGGGCGTCGAGTCCTTCCTGCTGAAGGCGCGGGTGGGCACCATCGCCGAGCTGGAACAGCTGATCGTCCGGCTGAACCGGACCCCCGGGGTGGCCTCCACCCGCACCGGCATCGCCCTGTCGACGAAGTGGGAGAACCGCCCCCAGCCGCTCGAGGCCGCCGCCTCCTGAGCGCCACGCTCTGGTCCCCGCCGGCGCGGGGCGTTACGGTGCGCCGATGACGACTCCAGAGCGGGGCGCGGCCGTGGTGACCGGGGCGGCCGGCGGGCTGGGCCGGGCGATCGCCGCCGCGCTGCACGCCGACGGCTGGCGGGTGCTGCTCACCGATGTGGACGCCGACGCCGTTTCCGCCGCGGCGGCGCCGCTCGGCGGCTGGTCCCGCGCCCTCGACGTGCGCGACGAGGCGGCCTGCGCCGAGGTGGCCGGCGAGGCGGCCGGGGCGCCGGGCGGGCTCGGGCTCTGGGTCAACAACGCCGGCATCCTGGCCACCGGGCCGGCCTGGACGCACGACGCGGCGACCCGCCGCCGGCTGGTCGAGGTGAACGCGCTCGGCGCCATGAACGGCACGCACGCCGCCCTGACGGTGATGCGGGCACAGGCCCACGGGCACGTGCTCAACATCATCTCGCTGGCCGGGCTGATCGCCGCCCCCGGCGAGACCGTCTACGCGGCCAGCAAGCACGCCCTGCTGGCCTTCAGCCTCGGCACCCTGTCCGACCTGCGGATGGCCGGCGTCCGGGGCGTACACGTGTCGTGCCTCTGCCCGGACGGGATCTGGACGCCGATGCTGCACGACAAGCTCGACGACCCCGGAGCCCTGGCGTCCTTCACCGGGTCGCTGCTGACCCCGGAGCGGGTCGCCGCGCGGGCCGTACGGCTGGCCCGGCGGCCCCGGCCGGTGGTCAGCCTGCCCCGCTGGCGCGGCGCCCAGGTGCGGCTCCTGGACGCCTTCCCCCGGCTCGCGCTGGCCCTCACCCCGGTGGTGCGGGCCGCCGGCCGGGCCGGTCAGCGCCGGCAGGCGCGCCGGGCCCGCCCCGGCGCGAGCCCACCTCGCTTGTAACGTTGCCGGCGTGACTCATCTCGACCGGTGTGACGAGGCCAGCCGGAGCTGGGTGACCGAGGCGATCGCCACGGTCGAGGCGGACGCCAACCGCTCCGCCGACACCCACCTCCTGCCCTTCCCGCTGCCCCGGGAGTGGGGCATCGACCTCTACCTCAAGGACGAGTCGGTGCACCCCACCGGCTCGCTCAAGCACCGCCTGGCCCGCTCGCTCTTCCTGTACGGGCTCTGCAACGGCTGGATCGGCCCGGACACCACCATCGTCGAGGCGTCGTCCGGCTCGACTGCGGTCTCCGAGGCGTATTTCGCGCGGATGCTCGGGCTGCCGTTCATCGCGGTCATGCCCGCCTCCACCTCGCCCGAGAAGATCGCCCAGATCGAGTTCCAGGGCGGCCGCTGCCACCTGGTGCAGGACCCGGCCAAGGTGGTCATCGAGGCGCGCTGGCTCGCCGAGGACACCGGCGGGCACTACATGGACCAGTTCACCTACGCCGAGCGGGCCACCGACTGGCGGGGCAACAACAACATCGCCGAGTCGATCTACGCGCAGCTCGCCCTGGAGCGGCACCCGGTGCCGGCGTGGATCGTGGTGGGCGCCGGCACCGGCGGCACCAGCGCCACCATCGGCCGGTACGCCCGCTACCGCCGGCTGCCCACCAAGCTCTGCGTGGTCGACCCGGAGAACTCCGCGTTCTATCCGGCCTGGCAGGCCGGCGACTGGTCGGTCCGCACCGACAAGGGCTCCCGGATCGAGGGGATCGGCCGGCCCTGCGTCGAGGCGTCCTTCCTGCCCAGCGTGGTCGACCGGATGATGCAGGTGCCGGACGCCGCCTCGCTGGCCGCCATGCGGGCCGGCTCGGCGGTGCTCGGCCGCCGGGTGGGCGGCTCCACCGGCACCAACCTCTGGGGCGCGTTCGGGCTGATCGCGGAACTGCTCGCCGCCGGCCGGACCGGCTCGGTGGTCACCCTGATCTGCGACCCGGGCGACCGCTACGCGCACACCTACTACGACGACGAGTGGGTGACCGGGCAGGGCCTCGACCTCGCCCCGCACCTGGCCACCATCGACCGTTTCCTGGCCACCGGCGCCTGGCCGGCCTGAGGAGTCAGCGCGGGTCGATCCGCTCGGCCAGCCCCGGGTAGCGCACCACGAAGCCCTCCGGGTCGACGTCCAGGTCGGCGGTGAAGGAGTCGCTGGCGTAGCGGACCCGGCCGGGGCCGAGCGAGGTGTAGACCTGCTCGGCGGGGAGCACCGCCAGGCCGGGCAGCAGCACCCAGGCGGCCGTGATGGTCCGCGGCTGGTCGGCCGGGGCCCGGCCCAGGTTGAGCCGGCGCACCGGCAGGGTGTTGGTCAGTGGTGAGCCGCCCAGGTCGACATCGAGCGCATCGGCCAGCCGGTCCGGGTCGTCGGTGCCCGGCAGCCCGGCCGGCGGATGCCCGGCCGCGCGCAACGCCGCGTCCAGGTCGCCCTCCTCGCCGGTGCGCACCCGCCACCCGTCCCCGCCCCGTTCCAGGCGGACGTTCCGCGACCAGCCCGCGCCCTCCGCGGTGACCTCCAGCCGGCTGGTCGACCAGTCCGCGCCGACGGTCAGCTGGTAGCGGCAGGTGTAGGGGATCGGGTCGACGGCCAGCGCCACCCCCTGCGCGGTGAGCCCCTGCCGGTCGTCGAGCAGCACGTGCTCCGAGCCGGCGGTGTCGGTCCGGGTCCAGAAGAGCGACTTCGGCATGGTCGGCATGAAGCGGACGTTACGCCACCGGCCGGACACCGGCAGCGGATGCGCGAACGCCGCCGCCGAGCGGTGGCTCGACGGCGGCGTCGGTGTGCTGGTGTCGCTGGCTCAGTGGGTGCGGGCCGGCGGGCGACCGCCGAAGCCGCGCCGGTCGTCGCGCGGCCGGTCCTCGCGGCCGCGCCCCTCCGACCGGAAGCCGCCCCGGCGCTCGGCCGGGCGGAACTCGCCCCGCTCGCCGAAGCGCCGCTCACCCCGGCCGTCGCGGTCGCCGAAGCGCCGCTCACCCTGCGGGCGGTCCTCGTAGCGGCGGCCGTGGTCACCGTGGCCGCGCACGCCGTCCCGGTCGCCGTAGGTCCGCGCGCCGTCCCGGTCGCCGTAACCACGGCCGCCCGTGGGCCGGTCGTCGTGGCGCCGGTCGCCGCGGGCGTCGCGGTCGTAGCCCCGGCCGCCGGTCGGCCGGTGCTGGTCGCGCCCGGACCGGTCGGCGAAGTGGCGGTCGCCCGAGGGCCGGCCGGAGCCGCGCTCGTCGCGGTCGCCGAAGCGCCGGTCACCCCGCTCGCCGAAACGCCGGTCGCCGCGCCCGTCCCGGTCGGCGTAGCGGCTGTCGCGGTCGAACCCGCCCCGGTCGGCGTTGCGGCCGTCGCGGTCGAACCCGCCCCGGCCGGCGTGGCGCCGCTCGCCGAAGCCCCGGTCGTCGCGGTCGAAGCGCCGCTCCCCGAAGGGCCGGTCGTAGCCGCGGCCGCCGGTCGGGCGGTCGTCGTCGCGGCGGTCGCCCCGGTCGAAGCTCCGGCCGGCCGGCCGGTCGCCGAAGCGGCGCTCACCGCGCCCGTCCCGGTCGCCGAAGCGGCGCGGGCCGCCCCGGCGCGGCTCCGGCTCGTCGCGGACCGGCACGCCGCTGGGCTCGCGGGCGCCGGTCAGCTCCACCAGCGCCGCGTCGCCGGCGCGGACCCGGGTCTCGGCCGGCTCGACGCCCGCCTTCTCCAGCATGGCCAGCGTGGTCCGGCGCTGCTTCGGCAGCACCAGCGTCGCCACCGCGCCGGACTCCCCGGCCCGCGCGGTGCGACCCGCCCGGTGCAGGTAGTCCTTCGGGTCCTTCGGCGGGTCCACGTGCAGCACCAGCGTCACGCCGTCGACGTGGATGCCCCGGGCCGCCACGTCGGTGGCGACCAGCACGTTCATCCGGCCCTCGCGGAACTCGGCCAGGGTCCGGGTGCGCATCCGCTGGGTCTTGCCGCCGTGCAGGCCGCCGGCCCGCACGCCCACGGCGGCGAGCTGCTCGACCAGCCGGTCGACGCCGAGCTGGGTACGCGCGAAGAGCATGGTGCGACCCTCGCGGGCCGCGATGGACGCCGCCACGGCGAACTTTTCGTGCGGCGGGATCAGCAGCAGGTGGTGGTCCATGGTGGACACGGCGGCGGTCGCCGGCGCGGTCGAGTGGGTGACCGGGTCGGTCATGAACCGCTTGACCAGCGAGTCGACGTCGTTGTCCAGGGTGGCCGAGAAGAGCAGCCGCTGCGCGTCCGTCGGCGTCTTCGCCAGCAGCTCGGTGACCTCGGGCAGGAAGCCCATGTCGGCCATCTGGTCGGCCTCGTCGAGCACGGTGATCTCGACGTCGTCGAGGTTGCAGACGCCCCGCTCGATCAGGTCGCCGAGCCGCCCCGGGGTGGCCACGACGATCTCCACGCCGCGGCGCAGCGCGTCGATCTGCCGGTCGTACGGCACGCCGCCGACGGCGGTCTTCAGGAAGATGCCGACCGCCTTGCCGAGCGGCACGAGCGCGTCGTTGACCTGCATGGCCAGCTCGCGGGTGGGCACCAGGACCAGGGCGCGCGGGTGCAGCGGCCGGGCCCGGTTGCGCTCGGCGAGGCGGGCGATCACCGGCAGGCCGAAGGCGAGGGTCTTGCCCGAGCCGGTCTGGCCCCGGCCGAGCACGTCGCGACCGGCGAGGGCGTCCGGCAGGGTGGCCCGCTGGATCTCGAACGGGGTGGTGATGCCCTGCCGGGCGAGCGCCTCGACGAGCTGGCGGGGCAGGCCGAGCGCGGCGAAGTCAGGGGTGTCGATGGTCGGGTCGGCGGACGGGGACGTGCCGGAGGCAGCAAAGGTGGTCAAGAAATGCCTTTCGAGCGGGGCGCATCTTCGCGATGGCCCGCCGCGGCTTCGTCACGCCGCCGATTCGCCCGCAAGATCGCCCATGGGCGCGCAACGGGCGCGCCGGGTCAGTGATCTCCACAAGTGTACGGCGGTTCGGCGGACCTGCCACCGCACCGCGAGGCCGTAGTGGGCGGACTCACCCCGTCACCCGGTCAGCGCGGCGCCGGTGATCCCGCTCAGCGCGTCGTTGGCCAGGAAGACCACCAGCAGGCTGATCGCGACCAGCAGCGCCAGGGCGGCGGCCAGCACGATCACCACCTTGGTGTTGCTGGACCGGGTCGCCGGGGCGTCCTCGGCCCAGCCCTGAGCCAGGATGTGTCCGGTCAGCGAGCCGGAGTTCTCCAGCGGGTTGCCCTGCGGGAAGGAGACCGTGGCGAAGCCCGGCCCGTCGGTCGCGCCGCCGTACGCGCTGCCGGCCAGGTCGGGACCGTCCGGCGGGCGGTTCACCGGGTGGCCCGGCGCGGGGTCGTGGCCGGCCCGGTAGCCGGTGGGGTCGGTCGACGGCGGCCAGGTCGGCAGCGCCGGCGCCGGCACCACGGGCGGGGCGGTGGGGAGCGGCGGCGCGGCGGCCCACGGTGCGGCGGCCGGCTGCCCGG
>NZ_JBEXLR010000030.1:0-56502 GCF_040610095.1 Micromonospora sp. NPDC004540 | reverse complement strand
GGTCCGAAGACCATGGGCGTCTCCCTCACTCGGGGGTGGACATTAGGTCGGTCATGAGCTGCTGGAAGACGGCTGCCTGGCGTCGGCGTGGTGCCGAGCGCCCGGGCGGCGGCGTGCAGCAGTCCGGGGGCCGGCTTGCGGCAGGCGCAGCCGTCCGGCTCGCCGTGCGGGCAGATCTGCCAGCTGTCGAAGGGCCCGAGCAGCTCCGCCACCCGGGCGTTGACCCGGCGCAGGTCGTCCGCCGTGAAGCAGCCCCGGGCGAGGCCGGACTGGTTGCTGACCACCGCCAGGCGCAGCCCGGCCGCGCGCAGCCGGTCCAGCGCCTCCCGGGCGCCGGGCACGGGACGGACCTTCTCCGGGTCGCCGTTGTACGGAACGTCCTCGATGAGCGTGCCGTCCCGGTCCAGCAGCACCGCGTCGTACAGGCCGGACGGGAACCGGTCAGCACCCGGGTCAACCCGGGCTGACCTGCACTGATCCCGCTCGTGGTCCCGTCGCACGGGCGGCGGGTTCCCGACCCCCCGAGGAGTAAACATCAACTTCGGCGGAGCCGCCTCCGCCGGTGCCGCACGGCCGGTCCGCAATCCCGCTCCCGCCGGCCTGGTCCGGCGTTACCCGCCGCCGGAGAGAAGCTAACCCGACCGCTGTTAGCCGCGGGACGGGCGAGGGTATGGGGTTGCGGTGGCGATTGTGGAGAAAGTGATCGACGCGCCCCCGCAGCAGGTCTTCGACGTGCTCGCCGACGGGTGGACGTACAGCGACTGGGTGGTGGGCACGGCGCACGTCCGGGACGTGGACGACGCCTGGCCCCGGGTGGGCAGCCAACTGCACCACAAGGCCGGCCCGTGGCCGCTCTCGCTCCAGGACACCTCCACCGTGCTGGAGTGCGACGCCCCGCACAAGTTCGTGGTGCGGGCCGGGCTGTGGCCGGCCGGCGAGGCGATCGTGGTGTTCCGGCTGGAGCCGCTCGACGGCGGCCGCACCCGGGTCACCATCGGCGAGGACTTCGCCGCCGGTCCGCTGCGCTGGATCCGCAACAAGCTCAACGACCTGGTGCTGCACCAGCGGAACAAGGAGACGTTGAACCGGCTCTCCGACATCGCCACCCGACAGAAGGTGGACCGGTGACGCAGCGGGTGGTGATCACCGGGGCGAGCGCGGGCGTGGGACGGGCGGTGGCCCGGGCGTACGCGGCGCGTGGCGCGCGGCTTGCCCTGCTGGCCCGGGGCGCGGCCGGGCTGGCCGCCGCCGAGCGGGACTGCCGCCGGCTCGGCGCCCCCGAGGTGCGCACCTACCGGGTGGACGTCGCCGACGCCGGCGCGGTGCAGCGGGCCGGCGACGACGTGGTGCACCACTACGGCGGGGTGGACGTCTGGATCAACGACGCCATGGTCTCGGTCTTCGCGCCGGCCTGGGAGATCACCGCGGCCGAGTTCCGCCGGGTCACCGAGGTCAACTACCTGGGCACCGTGCACGGCACGCTGGCCGCGCTGCGCCACATGCGCGCCCACGGCCGAGGGGCGATCGTGCAGGTCGGCTCGGCCCTGGCCTACCGGGGCATCCCGTTGCAGTCGGCGTACTGCGCGAGCAAGCACGCGGTGCAGGGCTTCAACGACTCGCTCCGGGCCGAACTGCTGCACGACTGCCCCGGGGTGAAGCTGTCGATGGTGCAGTTGCCGGCCGTCAACACCCCGCAGTTCTCCTGGGTACGCACCCGGCTGCCCCGGCATCCGCAGCCGGTGCCGCCGATCTTCGCGCCGGAGGTGGCCGCGCGGGCGATCGTCTGGGCCGCCGACCACGGGCCGCGCGAGCTGAACGTGGGCGGCCCGACGTGGCGGGCCCGGCTGGGCAACGTCCTCTTCCCCGGGCTGCTCGACCGGAAGCTGGCCCGGGACGGCTACGACAGCCAGCAGACCGACGCGCCGATCGACCCGGCGGCGTGGCGGGACAACCTGGACCGGCCGGGCGACGACGAGCAGGACTGGGGCGCCGAGGGGGTGTTCGCCGACCGGGCCCGCCGGCACTCGACGGCACTCTGGGTGAGCGCGCACAAGCCCGCGGTGTCCGTGCTCGCCCTCGGTGGGCTGCTGATGGCCGCCGGCGGGTTGGCGCGCAGGCTACGCTGACCGTCCGCACCGGCGGACGCTCCGGAATCCTCCGGGCAGGCGTCTGTGCGGACCGCGCGGAGGGGACTGGCTACCCTCTCAGGTGAACCTGTCGGCCGACCGAGGATGTCCGTGATGATCGAACCCGTGCAGTTGCCCTCCCCGTGGCGCGACGCACGCCTGACCGTCGTCGTTCCGACCTACAACGAGGCGGGCAACCTCCCGGTGCTGGTCGAGCGCCTCCTCGCGCTGCCGCTGCCGGGTCTGAAGGTGCTCGTCGCGGACGACAACTCCCCGGACGGCACCGGGGAGGTCGCCGACAAGCTGGCCATCGAGCACCCGGACCGGGTGCTGGTGGTGCACCGCCCGGGCAAGGAGGGCCTCGGCCGGGCGTACGTGGACGGCATCGGGCGGGCGCTGGACGACGGCGCCGAGTACGTCGCGCAGATGGACGCCGACCTGTCGCACCCGCCGGAGGCGCTGCCCGGCATGCTCGGCGCGCTGCTCTCCACCCAGGCCGGCGTGGTCATCGGCTCGCGCTACGTGCCGGGCGGCGAACTGGACGAGAACTGGCCGCTCTACCGCCGCGCGCTCAGCGGCTGGGCCAACCTCTACGTGCACACCCTGCTGCGGGTGCGGATCCGCGACCTGACCGCCGGCTTCAAGATCTGGCGGGCCGACGCGCTGCGCGACATCGGCCTGCAGCGGGTGCAGTCCAACGGCTACAGCTTCCAGGTGGAGATGCACTACCTGGCCACCAAGCTGGGGCACACCATCCTGGAGGTGCCGATCCGCTTCGAGGAGCGCCGCGAGGGCGCCTCGAAGATGACCACCGCCACCAAGATCGAGAGCGCGCTGATGCCGTTCAAGCTGCGCACCCGGCACCGCAACCTGGACAGCTGACCCACCGTCCGCTTCCGCGCGGACACTGGCCTCACGCTGCGTCATGACGACGCAGCGTGAGGCTTTGTCGTCGGGCCGCCCCCACCCCGCGCCGGCTTTGCTCTGCAGCCATCACCGCAGCACCTTCCCCACCTGCGCGGACCCGAGCGGCCCGGCCGCCGCGCCGGCACGGGCCGCTCACCGTGCGTTGGTGCTGCGTATGGGGCTGCAGAGCAAAGCCGGTCGGAGAGGGTGCCGGCCGGCCGGCGTCGGTCACGGGCGGTGACCGAGCGCGCCGTGATCCCCGGGCCGGGCCATCGGGTCAGCGGCAGGACGGTCGAGCGCGCATGGCGCGCGCCGCCCGAGCCGTTCGGTCAGCGGTAGACGCTGCGGTGCGCGGCGCCGATCACGCCCGCGTACAGGTCGCCGGTGAGCAGGCGGTCGCGGGCCAGGGCGGCCCGGGCGGCGTTCGCCCCGGGCGCGCCGTGCACCCCGCCGCCGGGGTGCGCCGAGGCGCTGGCAAGGAAGAGCCGGTCCACCGGGGTGTCCGCGCGCCCCAGGCCGGGAATCGGCCGCAGGAAGAGCTGCTGGTACGCGGCCGCGGTGCCGCCGCCCAGCGCGCCGCCGACCAGGCTCGGCTCGGCGGTTTCCAGGTCGGCGGGGCCGGCCACGTGCCGCCCGACGATCAGCGAGCGGAAGCCCGGGGCGGCCTCCTCCAGCACCTCCTCCGTCCGCTCCACGTGCCCGACGACCTCCTCGGCCCGCCAGTGCCGGCGGAACGGCAGGTGCGTGTACGACCAGAGCGACTCGGTGCCCGGCGGGGAGTGGCTCGGGTCGGCCACCGACATCTGCCCCACGAGCAGGAACGGATCGCGGGGCACCTCGCCGCGGGCCAGCGCCCCCGCGTACGCGGTGAGCCCGTCCAGGTCGGCGCCGAGGTGCACGGTGCCGGCGCCGGCCACCGCCCGGTTCTTCCACGGCACCGGCGCCGACAGCGCCCAGTCCACCTTGAGCGTCGAGCCGTCCCACTTGAAGTGCGCGAGGTCCTCGACCAGCCGGGGCGGCAGCGCCGCGGGGCCGACCAGGTCCAGATAGAGCGCCGGGGCGGGGACGTCGGCGAGCACCGCGCGGCGGGCCCGCCAGTCGGCGCCGCCGGCGGTGCGCACGCCCATGGCCCGGCCGCGCGCGGTGAGCACCCGCTCGACCCGGGCGCCGTACTCGATCCGGCCGCCCCGCTCGACCAGCCGGGCCACCAGCGCGTCGGTGATCCGCTGCGCGCCGCCGACCGGCACCGGCCAGCCGACCTGCTGGCCGAGCATGGCGAGCAGCCAGCCGTACACCCCGGAGCCGGCCTCCTCGGGCGACAGGTCGGTGTGCAGGGCGCAGCCGGCCAGCAGCGCCGGCCCGCCCGCGCCGGCGAAGAGTTCGTCGCCGAGCTTGCGTACCGGCACCACCAGCCGGCGGGCCAGCCGCAGCGCGCCGGAGACCTTGAGCCGCCGCAGCAGGGTCAGCCCGCCGCGCACCGGCGGGAACGGGCTGGTGATGGTGTCGAGCATCGGGTCGGCCACCTGGAGCCAGTCCGCGTAGGCGTGCCGCCAGCGGTCGCCGTCGCCGGGGGCGAACGTCTCCAGCGAGGCCGCGGTGACGTCGAGGTCCCGGTTGACCACCGCCGCGCGGCCGTCCGGCAGCAGGTGGGCCAGCACGTCCGGGGCATGGGTCCAGGACAGCCCGTGCCGCTCCAGACCCAGGCCGCGCAGCACCGGCGAGGCGTAGCCGAGCGGGTAGAACGAGCTGTAGAGGTCGCTGAGGTAGCCGGGGGCGGTCACCTTGGCGGAGCGCACCGCCCCGCCGGGGACCTGCGTGGCCTCCAGCACCAGCACGTCCCAGCCCGCGTCGGCCAGCAGGTTCGCGGCCACCAGCCCGTTGTGCCCGGCACCGATGACGACGGCGTCCGCGGTCGAAATCATCCGATCCGCCTACCCGGCCGGTTACCGGGCGAAACGCGTTTGCCTCGCCGGGGTCGGGGCATCCACTGCCGCATGTACACGGTTGCGCAGCTCATTGGTGGAGTCTGGGGTGCCGGTGGCGAGGGGGGCGAGCTGGTCGTACACGATCCGGCCGACGGCTCCCCGGTGACCACCGTGCCGGTGGCGACGGCGGACGAGGTGGCCAAGGCGGTCGAGGCCGCCCGGGGCGCGGCGGCGGAGTGGGCCGGGACCGCCCCGGCGGAACGGGCGGCGGCGCTGCACCGCGCGGCGGACGCGGTCGAGGCCGCCGCCGACGAGTTGGCGCAGGCCACCACGGCGGAGATGGGCAAGCCGCTGGACGACGCGCGCGGTGGCGTGGCGGCGGGCATCGGCACGCTGCGACAGTACGCCGAACTCGGCCCGATGCGCGGCGGGCGGACCCTGCACGGCGCTCCCTCCGCGCTGGACTTCATGGCCGCCGAGCCGCGCGGCGTCGTCGCCGCGATCACGCCCTGGAACGACCCGGTGGCGGTCTCCTGCGGCCTGCTCGGCGCGGCCCTGGTCACCGGCAACGTGGTGCTCTACAAGCCGAGCGAGCGCACCCCGGCGACCGGCTGGCTGCTGGCCCGGGCCCTGGACCAGGCACTGCCGGCCGGGGTGCTGTCGCTGCTCACCGGCGGCGCCGAGGTGGGCGCGGCGCTGGCCGGCCAGGAGGTGGACGTGGTCGCCCACGTCGGCTCCACGGCCACCGGCCGGGCGATCGCCGCCGCCGGCGCCCGTACCGGCGCGAAGGTGTTGCTGGAGAACGGCGGCAGCGACCCCCTGGTGGTGGATGCCGGCGTGGATCCGATCTGGGCGGCCGAGCAGGCCGCGCTGGGCTGCTTCGCCAACGCCGGGCAGATCTGCGTCGCGGTGGAGCGGATCTACGTGCACCGGGACGTCGCCGAGGACTTCGTCGACGCGCTGGTGGAGCGGGCCGAGGCGCTCGCCGTGGGCCCGGGCCGGGACCGGAAGACCCAGCTCGGGCCGCTGGTCGACCGGCGACACCGGGACCACGTGCACGGACAGGTCACCGCGGCCGTGGCCGACGGGGCGCGGGTGCGCACCGGCGGGACCCTGCCGGACGGGCCGGGCGCGTTCTACCCCGCGACGGTGGTCAGCGACTGCCGGCACGAGATGGCGCTGGTCCGCGAGGAGACCTTCGGGCCGGTGGCACCGGTGGTCGTGGTCGACTCGTTCAGCGAGGGGCTGCGCTGCGCGGCCGACTCCCCGTACGGGCTGGCCGCCACGGTGCTGACCGGCTCGATGAGCCACGCCCACCGGGCCTGGCGGGAACTGCCGGTGGGCACCGTCAAGGTCAACGCGGTGTTCGGGGGCGCGCCGGGCGGCGCCGCGCAGCCACGCCGCGGCAGCGGCCAGGGTTTCGGGTACGGCCCGGAGCTACTCGACGAGTTCAGCACGATGAAGGCGGTGCACATCGAGGCCCCGGGCGGCGGCCACTGGTGAGCGGCACGACAACGGGAGCCCGGGACCTGCGCGGTCCCGGGCTCCCGTGTCGTCTCGGGCGGGTCAGCGGCCGCCGCGCGCCTCGCGGGTGGCCTTGTCGTTCGCCTTCTCGATCGCCTTGACCAGTTCCGGCTTGGTCATCCGGGACCGGCCCGGCACGTCGAGCTTCTTGGCCACCTCCATGAGGTGCTCCTTCTTGGCGTTGGCGTCCACGCCGGCGGCCGTGGGGGCACGCCGGGCGGGGCCGCCGCCGGCCGCCTGCCGGTCGCTCGGGCCCTTGCGCCCCTTCGACTCCCAGTGGTCGCCGACCTTCTCGTACTCGTGCTTCACCGCCGCGAAGGCGGTGCGGTGCGCCCGCTCCCCCTCGCCGTACGTCTCCACCGCCGAGTCGTGCGTCTTCTCCCAGGTCCGCTGCGCCTTCGCCGGGGAGCGCCGCAGCGTGCTGGGCAGTACCTCGCGCCCGGGCATCTCGTCCTCCTCCGTCTGCATGGATCCTCTATCCGTTCCCGCCGGCCCGGAGCGCAAACCGGCAGCCGGTTTGTCGATTTCCGCCTTGGGGTACCGCCGGGGCCACGTGGCGGAGGTGCCCGGTGCGCGGAGGAGGCGGCCATGGCGGCGACGACGGATGGGGCGGTCGGCGGCCGGCAGCGGGCCCGGATCCCCCGCCGGGTACGCCAGTTGAGCTGGGCGACCTGGCGCGGGGTGCTGGTCCGCAGCGCCCGCAACTTCGTCAAGGACAACTGCGCCGACTGGGCCGCCGCACTCACCTACTACGGGGTGCTGGCGCTCTTCCCCTCGACCATCGTGGTGGTCGCCCTGGTCGGGCTGGTCTCCGACGGGCCGCGCACGGTCGACACCGTGATCGAGCTGGCCCGGGAGATCGGCGCCGGGTCGGTGGTCGGCAACGACGCCTTCGTCTCGGTGGTGCGCAACGTGGTGGAGCAGCAGGGCTCGGCGAGGGTGCTGCTCAGCTTCGGCCTGCTCGGCGCGCTCTGGTCGGCGTCCGGCTTCATCGGCGCGTTCACCCGGGCCTCCAACGCCATCTACGGCGTCGAGGAGGGGCGGCCGTTCTACCGGCTGCGGCCGATGCAGATCGGGCTCGCCGCGGTGTCGCTGGTGCTGCTCGCCATGGTGGCCCTCGGGCTGATCGTCAGCGGCCCGGTCACCGACTTCGTGGGTGACCGGCTGCACGCCGGCGGGCTGACCCGCACGGTGTGGACGGTGGCGAAGTGGCCGGTGCTCGCGCTGATGGCGATGACGCTGCTGTCGCTGCTGTTCTGGATCGCCCCGAACGTGCGGCAGCCCCGGTTCCGCTGGCTCACCCCGGGTGGCGCGCTGGCCCTGCTCGCCTGGGTGGTCGCCTCCTTCGGCTTCGGCCTCTACGTGGCCAACTTCGGCTCGTACGACGTGACCTACGGCAGTCTGGGCGCGGTCATCGCCTTCCTGGTCTGGCTGTACCTGTCCAACTGCGCGCTCATGCTCGGCGTGCAGGTCAACGCGGAGCTCCAGCGGGGCCGGATGATGCAGGCCGGCGTCGAGGATCCGGACGAGCCGGTGCTGGCGCCCCGCACCCCCGCCGATTCCTGACCGACTTGGCCCGGTTCGGGGCCGATGACCGAATCGGCCGGCAGTCGTCGGTTTACCGGCGGCCCCCTCGGGCATGTCTGTCGGCATGGAACGAGTCAGCAGCAAGCACTCGCCCAGGGTTGACGACAACATGGCTCAGGATGTCAGCGGCCTGGTCCAGGGGCCGGGGGCCGGTGGCTCGCGCGTCGAGGAGTCCCGCCAGCCGGAGCCGGCCGGCGAGGACCAGCCGGAGCCGAAGACCATGACGGCCGGCGCGAGCCGAGGCGGCAACCCGCAGGGAATGAGCATGGACGACGTCGAGGGACGCAGTCGGCTCGGCCGGTTCATCACCATGACCGCCCTGCCCGGCGACCGCGACACGCTGGTGGCCAACGCGCGCGAGAACCAGGCGCCGGCCGACATCGTCGCCGCCCTGGAAAGCCTGCCTGAGGGCACCCGTTACCAGACGGTTTCCGAGGTGTGGGCCGCGCTCGGGCACAAGAACGAGACGACGCGCTGGTGAGCGGGCCCGCCCACGGTCCGCGAGCAGACACCGGCGGGACAGGAGGAAGACGACATGAGCGGCGTTATGGAACACGTGGACGTGGCCGTCCCGATTCGCACCGCCTATGACCAGTGGACGCAGTTCGAGGAGTTTCCGCACTTCATGGAGGGTGTCCAGGAGGTCCGGCAGCTCTCCGACACGATGACCCACTGGACGGTGGAGGTCGCTGGGGTGAAGCGCGAGTTCGACGCCGAGATCACCGAGCAGCTGCCGGACGAGCGGGTGGCCTGGCGCTCCACCGGGGGCACCGAGCAGGCGGGTGTGGTGACCTTCCACCGCCTGGACGAGGGGAACACCCGGGTCACCCTGCAGATGGAGTTCGAGCCGCACGGCGTGGTCGAGAAGGCCGGCGACAAGCTGGGCGTGGTCGACCGCCGGGCCAAGGGCGACCTGGCGCGGTTCAAGACGTTCATCGAGCGGCGCGGTCAGGAGACCGGCGCCTGGCGCGGCACCGTCGACCGGCCGACCCCCTGACATCGCCCCCCGTACGCGAACCCCGATGGCCGCCGGCGCTCCGGCGGCCATCGCCGTGTCCGGGGGCCGTTTGCGATCATCCGGCCCGGGTACCGCAGGGGAATGACCGACAACGACAGCCACGTGTGGCGCGACGAGGAACGCACTCCCCTGCAGGAGCTGGACCGGGCGATCGCCCGGTCGACCCTCGACGGGCAGGCGGACGACGCCACCGGCAACGACGCCGGCGAGGAGGCCGCGTTCGGCCACGGGCCGGAGGCGGTGGACCGGGGCGCCGGCCCGGAGGCCGAGCGCCGGGAGATGACCGACGCCGACCGGGCGTACCGGCCGTCGACCACCGGACGGACGGGCCCGGACGTCTGAGTCCCCCGGGCGGCCCGAGGACGCGACGCGCGGTGCGGCGGTCGCTCAGGACGCCGGCCGAGCCCGGCGGGCGCCGGCGGCGTGCAGGGCGATGAGCGCCACCGCGAGCACCACCAGCGTCGGGCCGAGCGCGGCCACCGAGACCCGGGCCAGCAGCACCCCGACCGCGGCCGGCACCAGGGCGGCGCCCAGGCCGGCCGCGCCGATCTGGAGGCCGATCGTCCGGTCCGCGTGGTCGCGGCCCACCCGTTCCGCCGTGGTCAGGGTGAGCAACGGGAAGACCGGCGCCGCCGCGAAGCCCACCACCAACAGGCCGGCGACCGCCACCCAGCCCGGCGCGGGCAGCGCGATCAGCACCGCTCCCCCGGCCATGCCGAGCAGGCTGCCGCGCAGCACCCGGGTGCTGCCCAGCCGCTCCGCCACCACCCCCTGCACCACCCGCCCCACGAAGAGGCTCCCCCAGTAGCCGGAGACGCAGAGCCCGGCGACCGCGGCGGAGAGCCCGCGCCCCTCGGTGAGCAGCAGGAACGCCCAGAGCCCGGTGGACACCTCGATCGCCACGTAGACGGCGAAGGCGGCCCCGCCGAGCCAGACGGCCGGCAGTCGCAGCGTCGCGCCGATCGAGCTACGCCGCGCGGCCGGCACGGCCTCGGCGGACTCGCCGGGCACCACCTGCGGGGCGATCGGATCGGGCGGCAGGGTCGCGCCGGCCGGCGGACCGCCCCGCCAGAGCCGCACGGTCAACGCGAACGCGGCGGCCAGCGCGAGCTGGGCGGCGGCCACGAGGGCGTACCCCCAGCGCCAGCTCAGGCCGGCGCCGAGCACCCCGGTCATGATGAGCGGCCCGATCGCCACGCCGAGCCCGAAGAACGCGTGCATCCAGTTCATGTGCCGGGGGCCGAAGGCGGCGGCCGCGTACGCGTTGAGCCCGGCGTCGATCGCGCCGGAGCCGAGCCCGAGCACCAGCGCGAAGCCGACCATGACGGCGAGCGCGGGGGTGGACGCGTACCCGGTCAGGGCGACGCCGGCCAGCAGGGTGCTGCCGGCGAGCAACCAGCCGACGCCGAGCCGGGCCAGGGTGAACCCGGCGAGCACGCTGGAGGTGAGATAGGCCACCGTGCCCGCCGTGAGGACCACCCCGACCGCCTCGGTGGGCACGTCCAGGTCCAGCCGGATGGAGGGCCAGCCGACCCCGATCAGGCCGTCGGGCAGCCCGAGGCTGACGAAGGCGAGGTAGGCCAGGAGCAGCAACGACGGGCGGGGCGGAGCGGGGGTGCGGGACACGAGGCCCCATCCTGCCCAGCCCGCGCCCGGCCCGACGGACCGGGTCGGCCCGCCGGTGACCGGGCACTCAACCGAAGGGACAAAAAGTGCGATACGGACGGTTGGGAAAACGGACAGCCCATCCAGAATCGGCCGAACGGCTGACGGCGATGCCTTGGTCCCGCGCAAGACTTTCGGGATGCAACAGGGCTCCGGTTTCCTCTCCCAGCGTCAGCGCCGCCTGGCGTGGCTCGGCTTCCTGCTCGCCGCCATCCAGGCGCCCGTCGCCGCCAAGCTGGTCGACGACAGCTCCTGGCTGTTCAGCCTCGTGGTGGCGCTCATGGTGGCGACCGTGATCATCGCCGACGACGGCGTACGCCGTCGCCCGGCGGAGGCCCGCTCCTCCGACTGATCAGCCCTCGGCCGGGCGCGCCTCGTGCCCCGGCCGCCCCGGGCTGCGGCGCCGTTCCTTCATCTCCGCCTCGTAGAGGTGGCGCCGGCCGCCCACCAACTCGTCGCGGGCCTGCCGGTCCAACTCCCGGAAGAGCGCGTAGTACCCGTCGTCGAAGTCCTCGACGATCTGGAAGGTCCACCGTCCCGCGATGACGTTACGGCCGAGCAGGTCCTCCTCGACCCGCTCGGCGAGCCGCGGGTGCCCGGCGGAGCGGAACAGCGCCACGGCGTCGTCGAGCATCAGGTCGGCGTGCCCGATCAGCTGGTGCAGCGAGTAGAGGTGCCCGCGGGCCCGCTCGACGCACTCCAGCGCCTCGCTGAGCTTGCCCAGGGCCTCGACCGTGGCGTCACTCACGCCGGCCGGCCGGCGGTGCGCCTGGTCCGGTCCGTCCGCCTGCTGTCCCATTCCGTTCCTCCGCGGGGTCGGCTGCGCGGTCTGCGCGGTTTCCCTTCTGCCCCGCGACGCGCGGCTCAATCCCGGCGGGCGAGGCCCGGCGTCAGCCGGACGACCTGGGCATCGGCCGGTCGGCCGAGGTCGACCCGCTCCCGGCGGCGCTAGCCTCGGTCACCATGCGTGTGCCGAACAAGCGGGTGGTGACCCCTTCCGCGGCCGTGGCCGCGAGGTCCAGCCTCACGACGCTCACCGCCGCCGTCGGCACCGCCGGCCTCGCCGCGGCCGCCGCCAACCCCGGCCTGCTCGCCGCGGTCGACCAGCACGCCGCCGCCGTCCGCGACGCCCTGCACGGCGACCGCCGCCCGCTGACCGTGGCGGCGCTCGCCGGCTACGCCGAGGGCGTGCGCGACGCCGCCCGGGAGCACGGCTGGCAGCCGCCGGTCGAGCCGATCGACTGGTCGGAGCCGGACTGGCTGCTCACCCGCCTGCTCGCGGTCTGCCTGCTGACCCGCGCGCTGGATCCCCGCGACCTGGCCTGAGACGCGGCGGAGGGTGCCCGCGATCGCCCCGCGGACACCCTCGTCGCCCCGTTTCCCTCAGCCGTTCGGCCGGCGGAACTGCTGGGTCTCGTCGCCCACGTTGCCGGACCGGTACGTGCCCTGTGCGCCGGACATCGACGACTGCTGCATGGCCGGGCTGGGCTGGCCGCCCCGGTCGGCCATCTGCCGCTCGTAGTCGCTGCGACCGGCGCCCTGCGCCTGGCGCTGCTCCTTGATCGCCCGGGACTCCTCGGCGGCCCGGTCGAGCCAGCGGTCCCAGCGGTTCTGCATCGGCTTGATGAGACCACCGCCCACGCCGACCACCAGGATGCCGGCGATCGTGCCGAGGAACGCGATCAGCACCGGCGTGGTGACCGTGGTGGCGATGCCCACCTGGTTCAGCGCGGCGATCACGCCGAGCGCCAGGATGAAGACCGCCGTCAGGTCGGCCAGCACCCTGCCGTACGAGAGCCCGCCGAGGGCGCCCGCGACAAGGTCCCGCACCGCGTTGGCGATGGCGGCGGCGATGACCACGATGACGATCGCCACGAAGGCCCGCGGCAGCCAGGAGACCACGCCCCGGATCAGGTCACTGATCGCGTTGGGCCCCCACACCCCGAAGGCGAACTGCAGGGTGAACAGCAGGACCGCGTAGTAGGCCAACTTGGCCAGGATGTCGCTGGCGTCGTATCTCGTGCGTTCGAGCGCGCGTTTGATGCCGCCACGTTCGACGGCGCGGTCGAACCCCACCCGTTCCAGTGCCGCGTCCACGATTTTGAGGACGGCTCGGGCGATGAGCCAGCCCACCACGAGGATCGCGATGAACGCGATGGCCCTCGGGATGAAGAGCAGCACCGACCTCCAGAAATCGGTCAGGGCGTCACCGATGTCGGCCTGCCCGACCGCGAGGGTTTTCGGCATGTTGTCCCTCCTGTCGCGTGAACTGCGTCGCCCGCATACCCGGTGGTTTCGGCGGCACGCCGGGCTGCCCGGGGCAATTTCCCGACATGTCCCGCCGAACCGGCCCTGACCTGCCCCAATGCCCGCGCCCGGACGCGCCGGCGGCCGGCGCGCGCCCACGATCGAAACCTGACCGCCAGGCTCCGGTTAGGCTGCGGTCATGCCAGGCACCGTCGGGCGGGTCCCCACGCCATCAGCCCCCACCCCGGGAGCGTCCGCCGGACCGGGCGCGACCGGGTCCGGCGCGGCCGCCGT
This sequence comes from Micromonospora sp. NPDC004540, assembly GCF_040610095.1. Lineage (NCBI taxonomy): Bacteria > Bacillati > Actinomycetota > Actinomycetes > Micromonosporales > Micromonosporaceae > Micromonospora > Micromonospora sp. NPDC004540. The sequence goes on along the minus strand of NZ_JBEXLR010000030.1, from coordinate 43,210 downwards.
CCTGGCCCATCCGTGGTCGGACACGCCGCTCGGCGCGCCCGAGGGCTGGGACCCGGCGGTGCGCGCCGTGGTCGACCTGGTGCTGGCCTCGCCGGTGCCGATGGCGCTGCTCTACGGCGAGGATCTGGTCCTGCTCTACAACGACGGGTACGCCGAGCTGATCGGCGACCGGCACCCGGCGGCGCTCGGCCGGCCGGCGGCCGAGGTGTTCGCCGACCTCTGGCACGACCCCGGCGCCGGCGAGGTGGTCACCCGGGTCTACCGGCGGGGCGAGCCCTACCTGGAGCGGGAGGCGGTGCTGCCGGTCGACCGGCACCGGGGCGCCGCCGCCGAGCCGGCGGTGTTCACCCGCGGCCACTCCCCGGTCCGGGACTCCACCGGCCGGATCATCGGCGTGCTCACCGTGGCCGCCCAGACCACCCAGGTCACCCAGCAGCTGCAGAGCCTCAGCGACTTCGCGGCCGCGCTCTCCGGCACCCTCACCCTGGACGACGTCGCCCGGGTCACGCTCCGCTACTGCCTGCACTCCTTCGACGCCGACCGGGTGGCGTTCCTGGTCGACGAGGGCTCCGCCTGGCGGATGGTCCGCCGGGTCCCGGGCGAGCTGCTGGACGAGGCCGACGAGCGGCTGCCGCCGCTGTGGCGGCGGCTCCCCACCGACTCCCCGGTGGGCGCTGTGGTGACCGCGCGCAGCGGCGTGTCGTCCTTCGTCAGCGACGGCCAGCCGCTGCGGGACACCGCGGCGGACCGGCACGACCAGAAGATCAGCGCGCTCGCGTCGCTGCCGCTGCGCTCGACGGTGATCCGCGGCGCGCTGACCGTCGGCTACCAGGCCGCGCGTCCCTGGTCGCCCGCGGAACGGGCGCTGCTCGCCGCCTCGGCGGAGCTGGTCGGCCAGGCCGCCGAGCGGGCCCGCCGCTTCGAGACCCAGCACGGCACCGCCCAGCTGCTGCAACGCAGCATGCTCCCGGAGCAGCTGCCCGACCTGCCCCGGTTGCGGATCGCCGCCCGCTACGACCCCGGCGTCGACGGCAACGCGGCCGGCGGCGACTTCTACGACGCGTTCGTGCTGCCCACCGGCGCGCTCGGCGTGGTGCTCGGCGACGTGGCCGGGCACGACGTGCAGGCCGCCGCCCGGATGGGCCAGGTACGCGCCGCGTTGCGCGCGCTGGCCCTCGCCGACCCCCGGCCGGACGCGGTGCTGGACGGGCTGGACCGGCTGGTCGCCAGCCTGGGCGTCGAGGGCGGCACCCACGAGCTCTTCGTGACCGTGGTGTTCGGGGTGGTCGAGGTCGACCGGGAGCGGATCACCCTGGCCAGCGCCGGCCATCCCGCGCCCCTGATCCGGCGCTGCCCGGCCGAGGGCGAGCCGGTCGCCGAGTACGTCGAGGTGCCGCCCGCGCCGCCGCTGGGCCTGGGCAGCCGCCCGCGGACGGTCACCGTGCCGTTCCGCCCCGGCGACACCCTGCTGCTGTTCAGCGACGGTGTCGTGGAGCGGCGCTGGCAGGACCTCACCGCCGGGCTGGCCGGGCTGGGCACCGCGGTGACCGCCGCGGGCAGCGGCGACCCGCGGGCGCTCTGCGCGGTGGCGACCGCCGCCGTGCCGGGCGCCACCGAGGACGACGTGGCCGTCCTGGCCGTGGAGCACGCGGTCAAGCCCAGCCGGTCAGCCAGCATGGAGGTGCCGGCGGAGCCGACCGCGCCGAGCCGGGTCCGGCACTGGATGACGGCCCAGCTCACCGACTGGCAGGTGCCCGAGGCGGTGGTCGGCGCGGCGGTGCTCTGCACCAGCGAGCTGACCACCAACGCCCTGCTGCACGCCGGCACCGCCGCCCGGGTCGAGATCGACCTGAGCGCGGAGCGGCTGCTGGTCTCGGTCGCCGACACCGGCACCCGGGGGCAGGTGACCCGGGCGCAGACCGACACGCTGAGCAGCCGCGGGCGCGGGCTGGGGCTGATCGAGGAGCTGAGCGACGCCTGGGGCACCGACCCCACGGTGCGCGGCTCGACGGTCTGGTTCGAAATCCTCCTCCCCGCCGGGTGAGTCGCGCGTCGGCGTCGGCCAGCGGGGGTAGAAGGGGAGCCATGGCTGACGACAACCGTTGCGGCGTCCTCTTCGACGTGGACGGCACCCTGGTCGACACCACGTACCTGCACACGGTGAGCTGGTGGGAGGCGCTGCGCCAGGGTGACCACCGGGTGCCGATGGCGCGGATCCACCGGTCCATCGGGATGGGTTCGGACAAGCTCCTCGACCATCTGCTCGGCGCGGAGCGGGACCGGGCCGCGGACGGCAAGCTGCGCGACACGCACGACGCCCTGTACGCCGAGTACTGGGAGCGGCTGGCGCCGCTGCCCCGGGCGGTGGAACTGCTGCGCGCCTGCGCGGCCCGCGGGCTGCGGGTGGTGCTGGCCACCTCGGCGGCCGAGCACGAGGTGGCCGCCCTGCGGGCCGCCCTCGACGCGGACGACGTGATCGACACGGTCACCTCCTCGGCGGACGCCGAGGAGAGCAAGCCGGCCCCGGACATCCTGGAGGCCGCACTGGCCCAGTCGGGGCTGACCGCCGAGCGGGTGGTGTTCGTGGGCGACTCGGTCTGGGACGTCGCCGCCGCCGGCAAGCTGGACGTGCCCTGCATCGGCCTCACCTGTGGTGGCACCAGCCGCGGCGAGCTGGCGGGCTCGGGCGCAGTGGCGGTCTACGACGACCCGGCCGCCCTGCTGGACGGCCTCGCCGACAGCGCGATCGCCGCCCTCACCGATCCGGCGAGGTCGGTCCGCGCCCCGCGCCGGGCCGGCGACACGGTGACCGGTCCCACCGGGGAGAAGACGGACACGGAGGCATAGCCGACTCCTCCACGGGGCACTGGTGACCACCTGCCCGCACCGCGGGCGGCGGAAGGGTGGTGCCGTGGAACCGGTCGATGTCGCGTTCGCCCTGGTGGGCGTCGGTGCGCTGCTGGCGGGGATCCTGCCCCGGGTGCTGGAACGCCGGCCGCTGTCGATGCCGATCGCGTTCCTCGGCCTCGGCATGCTGGTCTTCCTGGTGCCCACCGGGCTGCCGTCCCCGGACCCGCTGCGCTGGCCGGAGCTGACCACCCACCTCACCGAGGTCGGCGTGATCGTCGCGCTGATGGGCGCCGGTCTCAAGATCGACCGGCCGTTGAGCTGGGCGCGCTGGTCGTCGACCTGGCGGCTGCTGGCCGTCGCCATGCCGCTGTGCATCGCCGCGGTGGCACTGCTCGGCTGGTGGTGGGCCGGTCTGGTGCCGGCCGCGGCGCTGCTGCTGGGCGCCGCGCTCGCCCCGACCGACCCGGTGCTCGCCTCCGACGTGCAGGTGGGCGAGCCGACCGACGTGGAGGACTCGGAGGACGAGGTGCGCTTCGCGCTCACCTCGGAGGCCGGGCTGAACGACGGGCTGGCCTTCCCCTTCGTGTACGCGGCCATCGCGATCGCCACCACGAGCCTCGCCCCGGCGGACTGGCTGGCCCGCTGGCTCGCCGTCGACGTGTTCTACAAGCTCGCCGTCGGGGTGGGCGGCGGGCTGCTCGTCGGCTGGCTGCTCGGGAAGCTCTTCTTCCGGGCCCCGAGCGAGCTCCGGCTGGCCCGGCACGCCGAGGGCTTCCTGGCCCTCGCCGCGACCTTCCTGGCGTACGGGCTGGTCGAGGTGGCCGGCGGGTACGGCTTCCTGGCCGTCTTCGTGGCCGCCCGGGCGATCCGGGCCGCCGAGCGCACCCACGAGTTCCACTCCGTGCTGCACGACTTCGCCGAGCAGGTCGAGCGGCTGCTCACCGTGCTGTTGCTGCTGCTCTTCGGCGGCGCGGTGATCGGCGGCCTGCTCGCCCCGCTGACCTGGCCGGCGGCCCTGGTCGGGCTGGCCCTGGTCTTCGTGGTCCGCCCGCTGGCCGGCTGGTTGTCGCTGCGCGGCGCGCCGGGCCGCCCGGCCGAGCACTGGGTGATCTCGCTGTTCGGCATCCGCGGCGTCGGCTCGTTCTACTACCTGGCGTACGCCACCAGCAAGACGGAGTTCCCGCAGGCCGAGCTGGTCTGGGCCACGGTCGGCCTGGTGGTGGTGGTCTCGGTGGTGGTGCACGGGATCGCCGCCACCCCGGTCATGCAGCTGCTGGACCGGGCCGGCGAGCGGACCCGGGACGCCTCAGAGCGGGGCCGGGCGGACGAACCCGCGCTGGGCGGCGTCCGGGGCTGACCGGGGCACCGGCACCCGGGCGGCCGGCAGCTCCAGGCGCAGCCGCACCGTGGTCGCCCCGTCGGCGACGTGCACGTCCACCAGGTCGCAGAGCCGGTGCACCAGCAGCAGCCCTCGGCCGCGCACGCTGGCCACCGGCGGCGGGATCCGGCCGGCCAGAGGGTCGGACAGCTCACCCGGGCCGCTCACCTCGCAGATCAGCTCGCCCGCGGCGGCCCAGCACCGCGCGACGGCCGGTCCGGTGCCGTGGGTGAGCGCGTTGGAGGCCAGCTCGGTGACGGCGATGCGCAGGTCGTCGACCCGCTCCGCGGCGAGACCGGCGGCCTCGGCGACGGCGGCGACCGCCGCGCGCAGTGCCGAGAGCCGGTCGGGCCGGACCGGCTCGGTGAGCACGCCAACGGGCGGCGGGGGCAGCGGGCGGGCCAGCCGGCGCAGCACCGCCCGGGGCGGCCGGTAGCCGGCGTTGGGCCGGGCCACTCCCCCGCTGACCAGCCAGGGATGGGTCCGGGCGACGTCGTCCAGCGTCGCGGCCGGCAGCCGGGACCGGTCGAACAGGCAGCGCAGGGTGAGCGGCTGGTCGGCGAGGCCGAGGTTGATGATCGCCTCGTGCTCGACGCAGTGCCGGTACGCGGCCGGCCGGCGGCCGGGCCAGAGCGGCTCCCCCACGACGCGGACGCGGCGACCGGGGAACCGGTGGACGAAACTACGCAGCGTGGTGGCGATGATGGCACCCGGATTGCGCCCGATCACCGCCATGTCGGCCAGCTCGACACCGTCGAGCGGGTCGAGCAGTGGCCGGACCAGGGACAGCCGGTCGGTGGGCACGGCGACCAGCACCGGCTCGCCGGCGGCCAGCCCGGCCTCGACGAACTGGGCCACGGCGGCGCGGTAGTCCCGGTCGTCGGCGTAGAGCAGGGCGTCGTGGCGCAGCCCAGCGTCCGGGAACGTCGACCGGTCGCCCCCGGTCGTGCCGTCCCCCGGCCGACCGCCGGCGCCGTTCACTGCTCGTACACCTCCGGGACGAAGGATACCCGTGGGTGACGAGCCGCCTGCGCGCAGTGGCACCGGTCAGCCACGGTCCGCGAGCAGTCGCGCGGCCAGGGCCCGGCCGAGGTCCCGCCCGGAGCGCCAGGCGCCCTGCACCCGGGGCCGCCCGAACGCGTCACCGGCCAGCCCGATCCCGTCGTCGTCCAGGTGGTAGGCGCCGTCGCCGCCGGCGGCGGGCCTGGCGTACGTCCAGCGGTGCACGTGGGTCAGCTCGGCCGGCTCGGGCAGGCCGAACAGGTCGCGGACGGCCTGCTCGATCGCCGGGCCGGCGGCGGTGGGCTGGAGCAGGTGCCCGGCGGCGAACTCGGGGGTGGTGTGCGCGACCAGCACCGGGGCGCCGTCGCCGCGCCGGTCGCCGTCGTCGCAGACCACGCTCAGCACCGGGTGCCCGTTGACGAACGCGCCCCGGAAGTCCGGCCAGCGGCGGGCGGGGAAGCGCAGCACCCCGGCCAGCGCGGAGGACCAGCGCTGGGCCGCCACCGCCCGGGTGGCCGCCGCCAGCGCGGGGTCGAGCAGCAGGGCGGCCTGAGGGCCTGGCATGGCCAGCACCACCGCCTCGGCGGCCCGCCCGTCCACCCGGGGGCCCGGCTCGACCATCATGACCAGCCGGTTGTGCGCCACCGGCAGGTCCCGGGCCAGGTGCTCCACCAGCGAGCGGAGCCCCTGCGGGGCGGCCCAGCGCACCGGGCCGGCCACCTCCTCGCGCCCCCCGGGCCCGTACGCGACCAGCGTGTCGGTCCACTCCCGGGCCAGGCCGGCGGCTCGCCACCCCTCGACCACGGCGGCGAAGTCGGGGTCGTCGAGGGTGAAGTAGGCGGCGCCCAGGTCGGCGGGGCGGCCGTCGAAGCGCTTGGTGGCCATCCGCCCGCCGGTCACCCGGGCCCGCTCGCGGACCTCCACCGGGATGCCGGCCCGGGCCAGCTCCGCCGCGCAGGCCACCCCGGCGATGCCCGCGCCGACCACCACCACACCCGCCCGGTCCGCAGCCACCGGATGATCGTAGGCAAGCGGCCGGCATGAAGACCGCGGGACGGGGGTAGTGGTACACCTGTTCGAGGAGAGGTGATCACGATGGCCGACCGCAGCAACGGCAGCAACAGCCCCGTCAACCCGGACGCCGCCGTCAAGGACCCCGACGACTGGGTCACCGGCGACGAGCCGCCGACCGCGGCGCAGGAGTCCTACCTGCACACCCTGGCCCGGGAGGCCGGCGAGGAGGTCCCGGACGGGCTGACCAAGGCCGAGGCGTCCCGCCGGATCGACGAGCTCCAGGCGGAGACCGGTCGCGGCCGGTGAGTCAGCGCGGGGGCAGGCGGTGCAGCTCGACCCGGTCGAGCCGCCCCGCCGCCACCCGCGCGGTCAGGTAGGTCGCGTGCGGCTGGGCCCGCCGGTCGGTGGGTGAGCCGGGATTGAGCAGCCGCAGGCCGCCCGGGGCCACGCTGTCCCACGGGATGTGGGAGTGCCCGAAGACCAGCAGGTCGCAGTCCGTGAAGGCGGCGGCGCAATGCTCCTCCCGCCGGGTCTTCGGCCCGGTCTCGTGCACCACGGCGACCCGCAGCCCGGCCAGCTCGACCCGGGCCACCTCGGGCAGCCGGGCGCGCAGCTCCGGCCCGTCGTTGTTGCCGTACACCCCGACCAGCCGGCGGGACCGGGCCGCCAGGGCGTCCAGCAGGGACACGTCCACCCAGTCGCCGGCATGCAGCACCACGTCGGCGGCCTCGACCGCCGACCAGAGCGGCGCCGGCAGGTCCCGCGCCCGCTTCGGCACGTGCGTGTCGGCCATGATGACCAGCTCCATCCGCCGATCCTGCCCCGCCGCCCGGCCCGCTGTCGCGCGGGCGCGCTCAGGCGCCCTGGCCCTGGTTCTGCATGAGGCCGCCGTCCATGAAGTACGTCGACCCGGTCACGTAGTCGGCGTCGTCGCTGGCCAGGAAGACGGCCAGCTTGGCGATCTCCGACGGCTGCGCGGCCCGCTTCCAGGGGATGCTCTGCACCTGCTCCTCCAGGTACGCCGGGTCGTCGATGGCCCGCTGGTTGAACGGGGTGAGCACCATCCCCGGCCCGATGTTGTTGACGTTCATCCGCATCGGCGCGACCTCCAGCGCCAGGCTCTTGGCGAACTCCAGCATGGCGCCCTTGCTGGTGTCGTAGTCGGCGCCGCCGGCCCGGGCGACCTCCTGGTGGATCGAGGTGATGTTGATGATCCGCCCGCCGCCGCCCTGGTCACGCCGGTGCCGGACGAAGCGGCGGGAGCAGAAGAAGGCCCCGTAGACGTTGGTCCGGATGCACCGGTCCCAGGTCTCGGTGTCGAGGTCGGCTACCGGGATGCCGGAGGCGTCCACCCCGGCGTCGTTCATCAGCACGTCCAGCCGGTCGAACTCGGCGAGGGCCTCGTCGAACATCGCCTCGACCTGGTGTTCGACGCTGATGTCGCCCTGCACCACCATGGCCCGCCGGCCGACCTTCTCGATCTCGGCCCGGGTGTGGTTGGCTCCGGCGTGGTCGTGCAGGTAGTGCACCACCACGTCGGCGCCCTCCCGGCCGAACTCGATGGCCGTGGCCTGTCCGATGCCCGAGTCGGAGCCGGTGATCAGGGCGGTCCTCCCTGCCAGGCGTCCGGTCATCCGCGTACTCCCTCCGTGGTGGTCGCGCCGGTAGGCACGGCCGGTCGGTCGGTCCGGTCGCCGAACCGCTCGGCGGCCGCGGTGATCCGGCCCGCGGCGTTGATCAGGCCGATGTGCGAGAAGGCCTGCGGAAAGTTGCCCAGCTGCTCGCCGGTGACCTGGTCGATCTGCTCGGCGTACAGGCCGAGATCGTTGACCCGGTCGGCGAGCTGCCCGAACAGCCGTCGGGCCCGGTCCAGCTCGCCGGCCTCGGCCAGGCAGCCGGCCAGCCAGAACGAGCAGATCACGAAGCCCGCCGGGTCGTCGTTCCAGCGACGCAGCAGGCCGTTGCGGGACAGCCGGCGCTCGACCACGTCGATGGTGGCGCGCATCCGCGGGTCGTCGGCGGGCAGGAACCCGACCAGCGGCATGATCAGCACCGAGGCGTCCAGATCGTCGGAGTCGAACGCGCCGGTGTACGCACCGACCCGGTCGCTCCAGCCCCGGTCGAGCACCGCCGCGCGCACCTCGTCGCGGGCGGCCGCCCAGCGCGCCACGTCGGCGGGTTCGCCGATCCGGGGCCCGAACCGGACGGCGCGGTCCAGCGCCGTCCAGCACTGCACCTTGGACGACAGGTAGTGCCGCTCGACGTCGCGCGCCTCCCACATCCCGGCGTCGGGCCGGCGCCACTCCCGCGCCGCCTGGTCCGCGAGGGCGTGCAGCAGGTGCCGCACGTCGGCCGACATCGGGTCGAGGTAGTGGCGCATCAGCCACGCCGCGTCGAGGACCTCGCCCAGCACGTCGGTCTGCCGCTGCCGCCAGGCGTCGTTGCCGACCAGGACCGGCCGGCTGCCGGCGTACCCGGCGAGGTGGTCGAGGCGGTGCTCGGTGAGGTCCCGCTCACCCTCGACGCCGTACATGATCGGCACCGGCTCGTCGTCGATCCGGCCCATCGCCCGGGCCACCCAGCTGAACTGCCGATCGGCCTCGTCGGGGCAGGCGGCCAGCCAGAGCGCCTGGAGGGTGAGGCTGAAGTCGCGGAGCCAGACGAAGCGGTAGTCGTAGTTGCGGTCCCCGCCCAGCTCCTCCGGGAGCGAGGTGGTGGCCGCCGCCACCACCGCCCCGCTGGGCGCGTAGGTCATCCCCTGCACCACCATGGCGCTGCGGCGGACCAGGTCGCGGTGGAGGCCGTGGTATTCGTGCAGGTCGGCCCAGGACCGCCAGCCGGCGACGGTGTCGGCCAGCACCTGGTCGGCGTCGGGCAGCGCCGGGGCGCCGGCCCGGTAGGTCGGGGCGTATCCGAGGGTGAAGTGGTGGGTGCTGCCGGCGCGGGCGGTGAACCGCCCGGACGCGCCGCCCTCGCCGCAGGTCAGCGGCACGTTGGCGCGCAGTTCCAGCCGGCACGCGCCGGCCGTCGCCCCGATCACCCCGTCGTCGTCGGTGAGGTAGGCGCGGACGCGGCCGTACTCGAAGCGGGGTGCGTAGTCGACCCGCATCGGCACCTGGCCGGTGAGCCCCTCGACCACGCGGGCGAGCACCCGCGGCGACCGCAGCCCGATGTGGTGCCCGCGCGCGCCGGGCTCCAGCGCCAGGGCGTCGGTGACGGCCGCCGTCCCGGTCGCGGTGCGGAAGACGGTACGCAGCACGAGCGCGTCCTCCAGGTAGGACCGGGTGCTGGTGAACTCGCCCGCGGGCCGGATGCTCCAGTGCCCCGCGTCATCGTCGAGCAGCCGCCCGAACACCGACGGCGCGTCGAAGCGGGGCGGGCACCACCAGTTCACCGAGCCGGTCCGGTCCACCAGGGCCGCGCTGTGCCCGTCGGCGAGGAACCCGTGCTCGCTGATCCGTCCTGTCCGCACGGCGATGGCTACCCGGCCCGGCGGCCCCCATGCGCGCCGCCATCCGTAGGCGCCGGCGTGTTACCCGCCGACGGCGGTGGGAACGCGACGGGCTGACGAAGGAGGATGCTCATGACCAGACCCTCGAGTCCGACCGCGGCCTGGCGGCCCGGGATGCCGGGCAGCGACAACCTCCCGTCCGGTCCGAGCGGTCGTCCGTTGCCGCCGAGCGGGGACGGACACGGGCCGCAGGCCGGCGCGCCGACCGTCACGATCGGGTCGTACCCGGACTATCCGTCCGCCCAGCGGGTCGTGGACTATCTGGCCGACAACCGGTTCCCGGTGGAACGGACCGCGATCGTGGGGACCAACCTCACCCTGGTCGAGACCGTGATGGGCCGGCTCACCACGGCCCGGGCGGCCCTGGTGGGCGCCGGCACCGGCGCCTGGTTCGGCCTGTTCATCGGGTTGCTCTTCGGCATCTTCACCGCGGGGAACTGGGTCGCGGTGATCCTCGTGGGCCTGGTGATCGGCGCGATCTGGGGCGCCGTCTTCGGCGCGGTGGCCCACGCCATGACCGGGGGCCAGCGGGACTTCACCTCGGCCAGCTCGCTGCGGGCCAGCCAGTACGCGGTCACCGTGGACGCGGACGTGGCCGACCAGGCCCGGCAGCTGCTCGGCCGGATGCACCTGACCCCGACCGGCGCCACCGCCCGCTGACCGGTCGGTCCGAACGCCCCGGCGCGCCCGTCGCGCCGGGGCGCCACCGGTTCAGTGGTAGGACCGCTCGCCGGCGCGGATGGGGACGTCGACCCGGTTCTCCGGCGGGGCCAGCGGGCAGGCCCACCGGTCGTCGTAGGCGCAGCTCGGGTTGTAGAGGTAGTTGGCATCGAGTCGGACCCGGTTGCCGGGCAGCACGGTCAGGCCGCGCCCGAAGGTCCCCTTCACCGTGTCGGTCAGGTAGCGCCCGCCGCCGTACGCCTCGGTGCCGCAGGTGGCGTCGCGCAGCGGAAGGAACAGCCCACCCCCGTACGCCTCGATCCACCACAGCGTGAGCGGCCCCCACGGCGTCTCGGCGACCGCCACCCGCCGGTACCGGACCACTCCGTCGGGGCCGCCGGTGTCGATCGTCTCGGTGCCCGAGGCGGGGCGCAGCGGGGCCTCGACCACGGCGGCCGGGTCGGGCGGGAACCAGCGCAGCCCGGTGAAGCCCGGGCGGTCGGCGGGCGGCAGCGGGCTGCTGGGATGGCTGCGGAACAGCTCGTCCCGGGCGGCCCGGAAGCCGGCCAGGTCGAGGTCGGAGAGGTAGAGCCGGGCCACCCGCTCCCGCCAGTCCTGCACGTCGAGATCTTCCACTCCCCGACCCTATCCGGGATGCGCGCTTCAGATTTCAATGTCACCGCCATCAAGCATCGCTGTTGCGCGGCTCACCACCGAGGCAGACCACTTGTTTAAATTTTAAATAGTGCTACTGTCTTGGCCATGACCGAGAGCCTGGATCCCGAGCGGATGGCGTGCTGGCGGGCCTACATCGAGGCGAGCCAGCGGCTGTTCACCCAGCTCGAGGACGACCTGCGCGCGGACAGCGAGCTGAGCTTCGCCGACTACCACGTGCTGGTGCTGCTCTCCGAGGCGCCTGGGCAGCGGCTGCGGATGGGCGAGCTGGCCGGCCGGCTGGTGTTCTCGCCGAGCCGGCTGACGTACCAGATCTCCTCCATGCAGAAGCGCGGCCTGGTGGCCCGGGAATCGTGCCCGGACGACCGGCGCGGCAGCGAGGCGGTGCTCACCGCGGCGGGCCTGCTGACCCTGCGCGAGGCCGCGCCGCACCACCTGCGCTCCGCGCGCACCCACCTGATGGACGACCTCGACGACGCCGAGGTCGCCTGCCTCACCCGGGTCTTCGAGCGGCTCGGCCGGCGCCTGCGCGCCGACCGCGACGCGTCGTCCACCCCGGCCGACAAGTAAGGAGCCCGAGATGCCCGCGATCACCGTCGACGACGTCCTCGTCCTGCCCCGCCTGCCGGAGCTCGCCGAGTCCACCAGCTACCGCCCGGTCCGCCGGGTGACCACCGCGCCGAGCGGCTACGAGGGCGAGGGCTTCCCCGTCCGCAGGGCCTTCGCCGGGGTCTCGATGACCGACCTGGACCCGTTCATCCACCTCGACCAGATGGGCGAGGTCGACTACGCGCCGGGCGAGCCGAAGGGCACCCCGTGGCACCCGCACCGGGGCTTCGAGACGGTTACCTACATGATCGACGGGATCATGGACCACCAGGACTCGCAGGGCGGCGGCGGCACCATCACCGACGGCGACACCCAGTGGATGACGGCGGGTCGCGGCCTGCTGCACATCGAGGCGCCGCCGGAGCACCTGGTGATGAGCGGCGGCCTCTTCCACGGCCTCCAGCTCTGGGTCAACCTGCCGCGGGTGGCGAAGATGAACCCGCCGCGCTACCAGGACATCCGCGGCCGGGAGTCGGCGCTGCTCACCACGCCCGACGGCGGCGCGCTGATCCGGGTGATCGCCGGCGAGATCGCCGGGCACCGGGGCCCGGGCTCGACCCACACGCCGATCACGATCGCGCACGTGACGCTCCAGCCCGGGGCCGAGCTGAGCCTGCCCTGGCGGCCGGACTTCAACGCGCTGGTCTACGTGCTGGCCGGCCGGGGCACCGTCGGCACCGACCGGCGGCCGATCCACCTCGGCCAGCTCGCGGTGCACGGCGCGGGCGACGCGCTGCGGGTCACCGCGGACGCACGGCAGGACGCCAACACCCCGGCGCTGGAGCTCTACATCATGGGCGGCCAGCCGATCCGCGAGCCGGTGGCGCACTACGGCCCGTTCGTGATGAACACCCGCGCCGAGCTGATCCAGGCGGTCGAGGACTACCAGGCCGGCCGGCTCGGGGTGATCCCGGCCGGGCGGGTGCCGCACAGCGGCGGCGAGGGTGACCGCCCCTGACCGCGCGATCCGACGGGCGTCCCGGTTCTCCGGGGCGCCCGTCGCCGGTCTCAGGAGACGGCGAAGATGCCGGCCACCCCGAGGATCACCATCAACAGGACCGCCACCAGCGCACCCCGTTCCCCCTCCACCGCCTGCTCGCGGTATTCGGTCACGGTGTTCGTCGTCTCGGCGGGCATGCTATGGCCTCCTCGGTTTCGCGATCCAGGGGTCCGGCGCACCCCCACGCGAGCACCCCGCCGACCTGGGGCGGTCGGCGTGCAGGGCCGTGCCGGGGGTCCTACCGTGAGGACGTTGTCGACCTCGGGAGGTTGGAACGTGACGATGCGGCACTGGTTCCTCTCCGCACAGGAACGCGCCAACCCAGGGTCTGAGTTACCCGTCTGGACGAGCGGAAACCTCGTCGAGCCGTTAATTCACGGCGGCGCGTACTTCGACCGGCTGGTCAGTGAGGTCGAGCAGCTCCGGGCCGGCGACCACATCTTCTTCACCGACTGGCGCGGCGACCCGGACGAGCGGATGCGGCCGGACGGCCCGACCGTCGTGCAGCTCTTCGCCCAGGCCGCGCAGCGCGGGGTGGTCGTCAAGGGCCTGATCTGGCGCTCCCACCTCGACGCGCTCTCCTACAGCGAGGAGGAGAACCGCGACCTGAGCGAGGCGATCTGCGCCGCCGGCGGCGAGGTGCTGCTCGACCAGCGGGTCCGCCGCGGCGGCTCGCACCACCAGAAGCTGGTGGTGCTGCGCCGCCCCGGCGCACCGGAGCGGGACATCGCGTTCGCCGGCGGAATCGACCTCTGCCACAGCCGGCGGGACGACGCGGCGCACGCCGGCGATCCGCAGCCGGTCGCCATGTCCCCGCGGTACGGCCCGCGCCCGCCCTGGCACGACGTCCAGCTCGCGCTCCGCGGCCCGGTGGTCGGCGCGCTGGACACCACCTTCCGGGAGCGGTGGACCGACCCGATGCCGCTCGACTCGGAGAACCCGATGGCCTACCTGCGGGACCGGCTGCGCGGCGCGGACCTGAGCCCGGACCCGCTGCCCGACCAGCCCGCCGATCCGCCGCCCTGCGGGCCGCACCACGTCCAGGTGCTGCGCACCTACCCGGCGGTGCGCCCGCGCTACTCGTTCGCCCCGGACGGCGAGCGGACGGTGGCCCGCGGCTACACCAAGGCGGTCCACCGGGCCCGCCGGCTCATCTACCTGGAGGACCAGTACCTCTGGTCGACCGAGGTGGCCGACCTCTTCGCCCGGGCCCTGCGCGAGCAACCGGAGCTGCACCTGGTGGCCGTGGTCCCCCGGCACCCGGACGTGGACGGGCGGCTGGCGCTGCCGCCGAACATGGTCGGTCGCGCGCAGGCCCTCGAGCTCTGCCACCGGGCCGCCCCGGACCGGGTGCACGTCTTCGACGTGGAGAACCACGAGGGCACCCCGGTCTACGTGCATGCGAAGGTCTGCGTGGTGGACGACGTCTGGGCCAGCGTGGGCAGCGACAACTTCAACCGCCGCTCGTGGACCCACGACAGCGAGCTGTCCTGCGCGGTGCTGGACGAGACCCGCGACGAGCGGGCGCCGACCGACCCGGCGGGGCTGGGCGACGGGGCCCGGGTGTTCGCCCGCGACCTGCGGCTGCGGCTGTGGCGGGAACACCTGGACCGGGACCCGGACGGCGAGGCGGACCACGACCTGCTCGATCCGGCGGACGCGGTCGCGGCGATCACCTCGGCGGCCGAAGAGCTGGAGCGGTGGCACGGATCGGGGCGCACCGGGCCCCGCCCGCCGGGGCGGCTGCGACCGCACCGGCCCGAACGGTTGTCCTGGCACACCCGGCTCTGGGCGCTGCCGGCGTACCGGCTGGTCTACGACCCGGACGGCAGGCCGCTGCGGGCCCGGCGCGCCGGCACCTGGTGAACCTCCGGGAGGGCGTCGCCGGTGGGCAGCGGCTCGTCCAGCGCGTTCGGCCGGGCCGGGTACGCGAACGACACCCGGGGCGAGTAGAAGCCCCAGCAGACCTGTAGCGGGTTGGCCGGCCGGAGCGCGTAGACCGGGTGCTCCGGGGCGAGGAACTCCACCGACTCGACCTCGAACGGCGACACCGGCTCGGCCACGTACGGGTAGTCCGCGACGATCAGCTCGCCGTCGCGGGCGGTCAGGTAGCGGTGGTGGCCGTTGTACGCCTCGGTGCCGGTGTGCCCGACCCCGGCGGTGACCTGGATGAGCGGCCGCCCGTCGGCCCAGGTCTCGGCGGTGAGCCGCCCGCCCCGGACGTCGACCAGGGTCTGCCCCGGCGCGGCCGGGGCGCCCCGGGCGGACGCGTACTGCCGGACCCGCGGGCTGGACGCGAGGTAGTGGGTCCACCAGCCGCCGGGTGTCTCGCCGTCGGGCGGCTCCATGTCCGCGAGCGAGACACCGAGGAAGGTGAGCGAGTACGCGTCGAACCCGGAGGTCTGGGTCTCGTCGTCCACCACGTACTGGCAGAGGAAGACCTGGCGGTCGGGGTGCGGGCGGAGGCCGGCCGGAACGAGCGCCGCGACCGCGTCGGGGTCCGCCGGGAGCCAGCTGAACAGCAGGGTCCGGGCGTTGACGACGAGTTGCGGAGCGGCGGGATCCAGCAACGGTGCCTCCGTAGACGTGTACACCTGACGCTACGGGCGGTCCCATCGGCGGGACAACGACGGAAAGGTGACAGTGTGAGCCGACTGTCGGGTTTCATGTTGACCGGTCGGCCCCGGGATCCATCCGTCCGGCCAGCCGGGCCCGACCGCCTCGCCCCGCGCTGCGGGTCGGGCGCACGAGGGGTTTCTGCCCCGATTCAGGCCCTTGAGGGCGTGACGCGGCATAAGTACATCGTACTTTCGGCTAGATTTCCTCCGGCCGATCGGGCTAAGGTGGCTTCCGAACGGCTTAACTGAAGCTAAACCGAAGCGTCACGTCTTTTTGTTTCGCGGACGAGGTGCAGGGAGGACCACCCATGACCGCGCACACGATCAGCGAGCCGGCGACGACAGCGACCACCTCCGAGAAGCTCGACCCGCGAGCGCTCACCGACAGCGCCGCGGACCTGCTCAACGCCATGGCGGCGCTGCCCGCCCAGCACCCGTCCCGCGCCGCGCTGCGCGACAGGGCGATCGAGGCCTGGCTGCCGCTCGCCAACCACCTCGCCCACCGCTACAGCGGCCGGGGCGAGCCCACCGACGACCTGGCGCAGACCGCCGCCGTCGGCCTCATCAAGGCGATCGACAAGTTCGACCCGTCCCGCGGGGTCGACTTCGCCGGCTACGCCATCCCGACCATCATCGGCGAGCTGAAGCGGCACTTCCGCGACCGCACCTGGGACATCCGGGTGCCGCGCCGCCTCCAGGAGCTGCGGCTGGCCATCTCCGATGCCAACAGCACCCTGTTGCAGACCCTCGGCCGCTCGCCGACGGTCGCCGACATCGCCGCCCACCTCAACCTCACCGAGGAGGAGGTCCTGGAAGGCCTGGAGGGTGCCCGCGCCTACAACGCGGTGTCGCTGTCCACCCCCACGGGCGACGGCGACCGCGCCACCGAGCTGGGCGACATGCTCGGCGGCGAGGACGGCGAGTTCGAACTGGCCGAGCTGCGGGTCGCCCTCGGGCCGGCGCTGGCCACGCTCGACGAGCGCGAGCAGAAGATCCTCACGCTGCGCTTCTACGGCAACCTGACCCAGTCGCAGATCGCCGAGCAGATCGGCGTCTCGCAGATGCACGTGTCCCGGCTGCTGGCCCGGGCGCTCACGAAGCTGCGCGGGCAGCTCGACGGAACGTACTAGGGGGGTGGCGACGGTGGCCGGGTCGGCGGGCCCGGCCACCGTCAACGTCACGCAGGCCCGGTCGGCGGTGCGCCGGCCGGGCCGTTCCGTGCTCAGCGCAGCACCAGCAGGTCCAGCGCGTCGACCACCGGGGCGTCCGGGGCCAGCCGCGCCGCCGCCCGCAGCCGGCGTAACCCCCGGTCGTAGTCGGCGTCGTCGAGCAGCGCCAGCGGCGTGTGCGCGGCGCGCCGCAGCCCGTCGGCCGCCGCCCGCAGCGAGGGGGCGCTGACCTGCGGCACCGGCTCCAGCGCCACCGGGGCGAACCCGGCCGGCTCGAACGCCGCGCAGACCTCGGCGACCGACGGATAGCCGTCCACCACCCGCAGCGCCTCCGGGAACCAGCGGAACAGGCTCACCCCGCCGCCCCGACCGGCGAAGACCGACCGGATCAGCACCGGCGCGCCGGGCCGCAGCACCCGGCGCAGCTCGGCGGCGACCGCCGGCAGGTCGGGCAGGTGGTGCACCACCGTGGAGAGCCACGCGCCGGCCAGGCCGGCCGCCGCCAGGGGCAGCGACTCCGCCCGCCCGGCCACCATCCCCGGGTACGCCGAGCGGGCCCGCATCGCCGCCGCCGGCTCGACCGCCACCACGTCCACCCCGTACCAGGCACGGAAGGCGGTCGCCCAGGCGCCGGTGCCCGCGCCCAGGTCGAGCACCCGGTCCCCGGGTCCGACGGGCAGGTGCCGGGACACCGCGGCGCGCCAGCTCGCCAGGCCGTCGGCCGGCAGGTGCCGGGTCGCCGCGAAGGCGGCGGCCGAGGCGTCGTCGTACGCCATCATCGCCATGACCGTCACTCCACGCCAGGAAACGGTCACGGTCAATGTGAGAAGTCGAACAGGACCCCGCGCCGGCCGCCCGGCCGGGGGTGCGAGAGTGGGTCGTGCTCTCCGACGTCTCCCTGGACCTGCCGGTCCGGCCGGTGCTGCCGGCGCTGGTCGAGGCGCTGGGCGGGGCCGGCGCGGCGGTCCTGGTGGCGCCCCCGGGCACCGGCAAGACCTCGCTGGCGCCGCTCGCGGTGGCCGCCGAGGTCACCGGCCGGGTGGTGATCGCCCAGCCCCGCCGGGTGGCCGCCCGGGCCGCCGCGCACCGGATGGCCGCCCTGCTCGGCGAGCGGGTCGGCGAGCGGATCGGGTACGCCGTGCGCGGCGAGCGTCGGGTCGGCCCGCGGACGCGGGTCGAGGTGGTCACCACCGGCCTGCTGGTCCGCCGCCTGCACCACGACCCGGAGCTGCCCGGGGTCGGCGCGGTGCTGCTCGACGAGTGCCACGAGCGGCAGCTCGACGCCGACCTGGCGCTGGCGTTCACCGTGGAGGCGCGCGGCGCCCTCCGGCCGGACCTGTGGCTGCTGGCCATGTCGGCCACGCCTCGGGCGGACCGGTTCGCCGCGCTGCTCGGCGGGGGCGCTCCCGCGCCGGTGGTCCGGGCCGAGGCCGCCCTGCACCCGGTGGACCGGGTGTGGACGCCGCCGCCCCGCCCGGTCACCGCGCCCGGCGCCGGCCGGGTGGACCCGGCCCTGCTGGACCACGTGGCGGCGACGGTGCGCCGGGCGCTGCGCGAGCGGGACGGCGACGTGCTGGTCTTCCTCCCCGGCGCGGGCGAGATCGCCGCCGTCGCGGGTCGCCTGGCCGACCTGCGCGACACGGTCGCCGTGCTGCCGCTGCACGGCCGGCTCCCCGGCGCCGCGCAGGACGCGGCGCTGACCCCGCTGCCGGGGCGGCGCCGGGTCGTGCTGGCCACCGCCGTGGCGGAGAGCAGCCTGACCGTGCCGGGCGTCCGCGTCGTGGTGGACGCCGGGCTGAGCCGGGTGGCCCGCACCGACCTGGCCCGCGGGCTGGGCGCGCTGGTCACCGTGCCGCTGTCCCGGGCGGCGGCCACCCAGCGTGCCGGCCGGGCCGGGCGGGAGGCGCCCGGGGCGGTCTATCGGTGCTGGTCGGAGGCAACCCACGCCCGGCTCGCTCCGCAGCCCGAACCGGAGATCGCCACCGCCGACCTGACCGGGTTCGCGCTGGAGCTGGCCGCCTGGGGCACCCCGGACGGGGCCGGGCTGGCGCTGCCCGATCCCCCGCCGCCGGCCGCGCTGGCCGTCGCCCGGGAGACGCTTACCACGCTGGGCGCGGTCGACGCGGACGGTCGGATCACCGACCGGGGGCGGGCCATCGCGGCGGCCGGCGCGCACCCCCGGCTGGCCCGGGCGCTGCTCGACGGGGCGCAGCGGGTCGGCGCCGACCGGGCAGCCGAGGTGGTGGCGCTGCTCGCCGAGGAGACGCTGGGCGGCGCCGGGGACGACCTCACCGCGTTCTGGCGCCGGCTGCGCACCGGCGCCGACCCGGCCGCCACCGCCCGTTGGCGCGCCGAGGCACGCCGGCTGCGCACCGCGCTGTCCGCCGGGCACTCCGCGCCGGGCCGCCTGACCGACGATCTGGCGGCGGGGCTGCTGGTCGGGCTGGCGTACCCGGAGCGGTTGGCCCGGGTGCGGCGGGCCGGCGGGTCCGCGTACCTGATGGCCGGCGGGACCGCCGCGGAGCTGGCGGGCGGGTCGGGGCTGGTGGGGTCCGAATGGCTGGCCATCGCGGTGGCCGACCGCTCCCCCGGCGCGCCGACCGCCCGGGTCCGGCTGGCCTCCCCGGTCGACGAGGCGACCGCCCGGGAGGCCGGCGGGCCGCTGCTGCGTGCCGCGCGCGAGGTCGGCTGGTCCGGTGGGGACGTGGTGGCCCGGGAGGTGGTCCGGCTCGGCGCGATCGAGCTGGTCGACCGGCCCCTCGCCGCGCCGGACCCGGCGCGGCTGGCCGAGGCCGTGCTCGCCGGGCTGCGCCGGGACGGCCTGGCGCTGCTCACCTGGACGCCGGAGGCCACGGCGCTGCGCCGGCGGCTGGCCTTCTGCCGGCAGGCGCTCGACGACGGGTGGCCGGACGTCTCCGACGCCGCGCTGCTCGCCGCCGCACCCACCTGGCTGGGCCCCGAGCTGGCCCGCGCGCGCCGTCGGGCGGACCTGGCCCGGGTCGACGTGGCGACGGCGCTGCGCCGGCTGCTGGACTGGCGGCAGGCGGCCCGGCTGGACGAGCTGGCGCCGGAGCGGCTCCCGGTGCCCAGCGGATCGCGGATCCGGCTGGACTACGCCGACCCCGCCGTCCCGGTGCTGGCGGTGAAGCTCCAGGAGACGTTCGGCTGGCGGGACGCGCCGCGGATCGCCGACGGCCGGGTGCCGGTGCTGCTGCACCTGCTCTCCCCCGCCGGCCGGCCGGTCGCGGTCACCGCCGACCTGGCCTCGTTCTGGCGGACCGGTTACCCGCAGGTGCGGGCGGAGCTGCGCGGGCGCTATCCCCGCCACCCGTGGCCGGAGGACCCGACCACCGCCGAGCCGACCCGGCGCGCCAGCCCGCGCCGGCGCTGACCCGGCTACTCGTCGACCACGTCCGCGATCACCACGGTGACGTTGTCCGGGCCGCCGGCCCGCAACGCCAGGTCGATCAGCTTGGCCGCGCACGCCTCCCGGTCGGGGTGGCCGCCGAGCACCTCGGCGAGGGTGTCGGGGCGGACCACGTTGGAGAGGCCGTCGCTGCACAGCAGCCAGCGGTCGCCGGCCCAGGGCACCATGGTCGCGTAGGTCGGGGAGACCTCGTCGCCCTGCAACGCCTGGGTCACCACGGCCCGGCGGGGGTGGCTGCTCGCCTGCTCGGGGGTGATCACGCCCTGGTCGACCAGCATCTGCACGAAGGTGTCGTCCCGGGTGACCTGCTTCAGCACGCCCTCCCGGAACAGGTAGGCCCGGGAGTCGCCGACGTGCGCCAGCGCCAGGCAGCTGCCCGTGCGGGCGAAGAGCAGCGCGGTCAGGGTGGTGCCCATGCCCTGGCGTTCCGGGTCCTCCTCGACCGCCTGCCGGATCCGCGTCGTGGCCAGCTCTATGCCGCCCTGGAGCGCGGCGACCAGCGCGTCCTCGGGGGTCTCCACGTCCAGCGGCACGACCGCGTCCATCGCGATACGGCTGGCCAGGTCACCGGCGGCCATGCCGCCCATGCCGTCGGCGACGGCGACCAGCCAGTTGCCGGCGTGCTGGGCGTCCTGGTTGCCACTGCGGATCAGCCCACGGTCGCTCGCCCCGACGGAACGAAGCTTCAGGGTCATGGGAGGCAGCCTGCCAGTTGGAGGGCTCGGTTGTCTCTAGGAGATCAGGACCATGCTACGTGGCGCGGCGAATCTCACTGTCGACGGCTACCGGCGAGCCATCGGGCCAGACCGATCGACAGCGGCGGAACGCGCCGGAAACGAAGCCGCCCCGGTACGGTCCCGGGATGGCGTACGTGTTCCTGCTGGCCGCGATCACCGCCGAGGTGATCGGCACCAGCCTGCTCAAGGCGACCGACGGCTTCACGCGGCTCTGGCCGACCGTCGGCCTGGCGGTGGCGTACCTGTCGGCGTTCGGGCTGCTCGCTCTCGCGGTGAAGGACATCCCGGTCGGGGTGGCCTACGCGATCTGGTCCGGGCTCGGCACGGCGGCCATCATGGCGATCGGCGCGGCGTTCCTCGGTGAGCCGCTGAGCGTGGCGAAGGTCGTCGGGGCCGGCCTGGTGATCGCGGGCGTGGTCGTGCTCAACCTCGGCGGGGCGCACTGAATCGTCGAGGAAATACCGGTGGGGCGTGTCGGATCGAGGCAACGGCGTTCGTAGCAGGGGTGAACGGCGGCCCGAGGGGCGGCCACACGACGACAGGAGATGACCCGATGGCGCAGTACCTGATGTCCGTTCTCTACGACGCGGCCGACCTCGCCACCGCGGAGGAGATGGCCGCGATCGATGTCTTCAACGACCAGCTCCAGGCCGAGGGCCACTGGGTCTTCGCCGGCGGCCTCGCGTCGCCCAGCTCGGCCACCGTCGTCGACGGCCGGGACGGGGAGCCGGTGTTCACCGACGGGCCCTACGTGGAGTCGAAGGAGCACGTCGCCGGCTTCTGGATCATCGAGGCTCCCCACCTCGACGTGGCGCTCCGGCTCGCCGCCCTGGGTTCGAAGCACTGCAACCGGAGGGTCGAGCTCCGGCCGTTCCTGGGCTGATGACCGACGTCGGCGAGGTGATCACCCGGGTCCACCGCGCGGAGTGGGCCCGGGTGGTCGCGACCCTGACCAGGCGCTTCGGGGACCTCGACATCGCCGAGGAGATGGCCGCCGAGGCGTTCGCGACCGCCGTCGAGCGCTGGCCGGTCGACGGCGTCCCGCCGAGTCCCGGCGCGTGGCTCACCACCACCGCCCACCGCAAGGCGATCGACCGCCTCCGGCGCGAGGCCAGGCGCGAGGAACGGCACAGGGAGGCGCTGATGCTCGCCGACACTCCCGAGCCGCTCGGTGCCATCGACGACGACCGGCTCCGCCTCATCTTCACCTGCTGCCACCCCGCTCTCGCCATGGAGGCGCGGATCGCGCTCACCCTGCGGATGGTCGGTGGGCTCACCGTGCCCGAGATCGCCCGGGCGTTCCTGGTCCAGGAGACCGCCATGGGCCGGCGGATCACCCGCGCGAAGGTGAAGATCAAGGCAGCGAGGATCCCGTACGGCGTGCCGTTACGGGAGGATCTCCCGGCGCGGGTCACCGGGGTGCTCGCCGTCCTCTACCTGATCTTCAACGAGGGCTACCTGGCCTCCGACCCCGAGAAGGAGGCGGTCCGCAGCGACCTGACCGCCGAGGCGATCCGGCTGACCCGGCTGGTCCGTGCCCTGCTGCCGGCGGACGGCGAGGTCGCCGGGCTCCTGGCGCTGATGCTCCTGACGGAGGCGCGCCGGGCCGCGCGGGTGTCGGCGAGCGGTGAGCTCGTCGCCCTCAACGAGCAGGACCGCGGCGCGTGGGACCGCGAGCTGATCGCCGAGGGCCACGCCCTGGTCCGCGCGCGCCTCGCCGCCGGCCAGGCGCCGGGGCGCTACCAGATCCTCGCCGCGATCAACGCCGTCCACACCGACGCCCGCGACGTCCGGGACACCGACTGGTCGCAGATCGTCGCGCTCTACGACCAGTTGGTCCGCCTCGACCCCTCGCCGATCGTGCGGCTCAACCGGGCGATCGCGGTCGCCGAGCTCGACGGCCCGGAGGTCGCCCTGGCAGTGGTGGACGGCCTGCCGCTGGAGAGCTACCACGCCTACCACGCCACCCGCGCCGACCTGCTGCGCCGGCTGGGCCGGAGCGAGGAGTCGCGGGCGGCGTACGACCGGGCCATCGGGCTGGCCGGGAACACCGCCGAGACGGCGTACCTCATCCGTCGCCGCGACCAGCTGGCCGGTCGGTGACGGCGGCGACGGCGTCCCGGCGTAACCCGGTGGCGAGCGGGGGGCGGCGTACGCGAAGGTGACGGCTGTGCCGGAGAACAGCGCGGAGAGTCGGGTGTGGGCGGCGCTGCCGCCCGGCACCCGCGCCGCGCTGGCCGGCCTTCCCGCCGCCGACCTGCGGACGCTGCTGCTGGCGGTGGCCCGGGACCGGGCCGCGGCCGCGCGTCCCGCGGACGTCGTACGGCGTTGGCGCGAGGACCGCTTCGTCCGCCCGTCCGGCATCGACCCACGCACCCTGTCCCGACTGGAGGGGCGCATCTGGGAGCTGCTGCCGGCCGACGTGGCGAGGCTGGAACTGTCCCCGGTCGCGCCGCTCGGCACCTGCGCGACGGTCGCGCCGGTGAGCCAGAACCGGATCGTCACCACCATGCGCGGCACCGAGGTGCTGAGCGACCCGACGAACGCGCTGGCCGTCGAGGCGGCCGTGCGCCGCCGGCAAGCCGACGAGGTGCACCTGGCCGCCGCACACCGGGTGCTCCGCGCACAGGACTTCGGCCCGGGCGCGGCGGCCCACTTCCGGCTCTTCACGCTGGTCTCCAGCGCCCGGGACTCGGGGTCGGGGCGGACCGAGGCCCGGCTGCTCGCCCGGCACCTGACGTTCTGGCGCACGGTGCTCGCCGAGCTGGCCGGGTCCGCCGCGCCCGCGCTGCACGTCACGGTCCTCGACGACGCGGTCCTGGCCGACCGGCTCGCCGACACCGTCCGCCCGGCTCTGACGGGTGACGTGGTGCCACTGCGCGACGAGCCGGAGCGGGAGCGGGGACGCGGCTACTACCGCGGCGTCGCGCTGCGGCTCACCCTCGCCGACGGCGCCCGGGAGGTGGGCGACGGTGGCCTCACCGACTGGACGGCGCGGCTGACCGGGGACGCCAAGGAGCGGTGCCTGGTCTCCTGCCTGGCCACCGAGCGCCTGGTGGAGCCGTGACCGGCCTCGTGGTCCAGCGGATCCGGGTGCGCTGGACCCGGAACCGGCGTCAGGCCAACGGCCGGCGCATGGCGACCCGGTCGGCCGGGTCCAGCCCGAGCGCCGCCTCGGCGGCCAGCAGCCCGGCCAGCCCGGGCGTCACCTCGGCCCCGGTCAGCTCCCGGAACCCGCAGCGCGCGTAGTACGGCCCGTTCCACGGCACGCTGCGGAACGTCGTCAGGGTCAGCGCAGGCAGTCCCTCCCCAGCGGCCCACCCGGCCACGTCGTCGAGCAGGCCGCGGCCGATCCCCCGCCGGGCGTACGCCGGATCGACGCTGAGCTGCTGCACGTGCGCGCAGCCGTCGACCAACTCGACCACGGCGAAGGCCACGGTCCGGTCCGCGGCGTCGACCGCGACCCGGAGCCGTCCGGCCCCCTGGGCGGCGGCCAGCACCTCCCGCGGCAACGGCGGCATGTCGGCCACGTCGGCCATGCCGATCTCCCGGAACGGGGCGCCGGAGGCCACCTCGATCCGCTGCACCTCGGTCACCTCGTCGGCCCGTGCGGTCCTGCTGCGCATCACGGCACCGACCCAACCAGAGCAGCCGCACGTCAAGCCAGCGCATTCCGGGGGCCCGCTGCCCGCCAGGCCGGCGAGGTGCCGTGTTCAGTGCGCCTTGATAGATACCGCCACCTCCGCGACCCGGTGTCGGTCAGGCGCCGCTGTGACGGGCGTCGCGTGGTTCGGGGCCACCGGCTCGGCGGCGCCCTGCCTAGGGTCGGAGCCATGACCGTCAACGGGGACGTCAGCGTCGATCTCGCCGCCGTGCGCGCCGCGGTCGCCCGGCAGGCCGCCCGGGTGACCGAGGGCATCGCCGACATGGACCGCTACCTGGCCGCGCAGGTGGCCGACGAGTCGCACCGGGAGGTGACCGGGCCGCTGCTGCCGGGCACCGGGGCGAGCGGCGTGATCCGGCACCGGGGCGAGGTGCTCGCCACCTGGGGCGATCCGGCGACGCCGGAGATGCTGTTCAGCGGCACCAAGGCGGTCGTCGCCACCATCGCCGGGGTGGCCTTCGACCGGGGCCTGCTCGATCCTGCCGCGCCGGTGCTGGAGACCGTCGACCACCCGGTCCTCGCCGGCCTCGGGATCGAGGAGATCACCTGGGCGCACCTGCTCCAGCAGACCAGCGGGTGGGTCGGCGAACTGTGGGGCAAGCCGACCGGGGTGGACGCGCAGAGCCGCCGCGAGGGCTTCGAGCGGGAGGGCCCGGCGGGCACCGGCTGGGCGTACAACGACGTCCGGGTGAACCTGCTCTGCCTGGCGCTGACCCTGCTGTTCCGCCGGCCGCTCGGCGACGTGCTGCACGAAGCGGTGCTCGAACCGCTCGGCGCCTCGACGTCCTGGTCCTGGCACGGCTACGCGGACTCGCAGGTCGACCTCGACGGGGTTCGGGTGCCGGTGGTCAGCGGTGGTGCGCACTGGGGCGGCGGGCTCTGGATCTCCGCCGCCGACCTGGCCCTGCTCGGCGAGGTCTACCGGGGTGGCGGCGCCTGGCGGGGCCGGCGACTGCTCAGCGCCGAGTGGATCCGGCGGGCCTGGTCACCGTGCGACCTCAACCCCGACTACGGCTACCTCTGGTGGCGCAACGACTCCGGGAACGTGCAGCCGGGCGCTCCGCGGACGGGCCGCTGCGCGCGTGGCAACGGCGGCCGGCACCTGCTCTGGGTCGACCCCGACCGGGACCTGGTCATCGCCTCGCACTGGGGCGACCGGGTCGCCGAGCTGATCACCGAGGTGTCCCGGGCCGTGCCGCCCGTGGCGCGGTGAGCCGCTGGTCGCGCCTCTCGCCGGTCCCGCCGCCCGGGCGGCTGCGCACGCTGTCCCTGGCCACGTTGGCCAACACCGTCGGCTCGGGGCTGTGGCTCACCGGCGGTGCCCTCTACCTGACCCGGGACGTCGGGCTCTCCCCCGCCTCCGTGGGCGCCGGACTCACCCTCGCCGGTCTGGTCGGCCTCACCGCGAGCGTGCCGCTCGGCGCGCTCGCCGACCGGCGGGATCCGCGTACGCTCCGCGCGCTCGTGCAGCTGGGTCAGGGCGCCGCCGCCGCGGCGTACCTGCTGGTCGACTCCTTCCCGGTGTTCCTCGCGGTGGCGGTCCTCGAGATGCTGCTCGCCTCCGGCAACCTGGCGGTCCGCGCGGCGCTGGTCGCCGCGGTCGCCGGGCCGCAGGGCCGCGTCCACGCGTTCGCCACCCTGCGTGCGGTGGCGAACCTGGGCATCGCGGTGGGGGCCGGGCTGGCCGGGTTCGCGCTGGCCGCGGACAGCCACCTGGCGTACCAGCTGCTGGTGGCCGGCAACGCGCTCACCTACCTGCTGTCGGCGGCGCTGCTGCTGCGGCTGCCGGCCTACCCGCCAGCGGCCGGCGGGGGACGCGGGCCGGGCGGCGGGTCCCGGGGCCGGGCGCTCCGGCCCGGCGCCGCGCTGCGGGACGTGCGGTTCCTCACCGTCAGCGGGGCGTCGGCCGTGCTCGCGCTGCACTGGACGGTGCTCGCGCTCGTGGTGCCGCTGTGGACGGTGACCTGGGCCGGGGCGCCACCGCCGGTCGTGTCGGCGGTGCTCCTGACGAACACCGTGCTCACCGTGCTGCTCGCGGTGCGGCTCAGCCGCGGCGCCGATGACGCCGCCCGGGCCGCCCGGTCGATGCGCCGAGCCGGGCTGGTGCTGGCCGCGGCGATGCTGCTGTACGCGGCCACCGCCGGCCTGCCGCCCGCCGCGTCGGCCACCCTGCTGCTGGCCGCGACCGTGGTCTACACCTTCGGCGATCTCTGGCACGGCACCGCCGCGGCGGGCCTGGCGTACGACCTGGCCCCACCGGACGCGATCGGCGCGTACCAGGGGGTGGACGGCATGATGGCCGGCCTGTCCCGGGCGCTCGGCCCGGCCCTGCTGACGCTGCTGGTGCTCCACGGCGGCGTGCCGGGCTGGCTGGCGGTCGGGGCGCTCTTCGCCGGCGTCGGCCTGGCCGTCCCGGCGCTGACCCGGTGGGCGCTGGCCGCGCGAGCGGCGCCGGACGGGGTCGCTCGGGTCGGCATCCCGGCCGGTCACGCCGGCTGAACGGAGCGGCCGCGATGATCAGGTCCGGGTGGCGGATGGCAGCATGACCGGCATGACGGACCAGCAGACCATCGCCATCCGCCCGGGCGGGCCGGGCGACGCCGCCACCGTGCTGCGGCTGCTCGACAGCGCCACCGCCTGGCTCGTGGCGCAGGGCCGGACGGGCCAGTGGGGCACCGAGCCCGCGTCGACCGACCCGCGCCGGATCGGCCAGGCCGAGGCGTGGGCCACCGGCGGCGGGCTCCACCTGGCGATGCTCGGCGACACGGCGGTGGGCGCCCTGGTGGTCGGGTCGGCCACCGAGTACGTGCCGCCGGCCATCGAACCCGAGCTCTACGTCAACCTGCTGGTCACCGACCGCGCGTACGCGGGTCACGGGATCGGGGCGCGGCTGCTGACGTACGCGGCGAAGCTGGCCCGGGACCGCGGCCTCGGGCTGCTCCGGGTGGACTGCTACGGCGGGGACGACCGGGCGCTGGTCCGGTTCTACGAGCGCTGCGGCTTCACCGCCACCGACCGGTTCACGGTCGAGCGCCCGGGGCGGCAGCCCTGGCCCGGCCAGGTGCTGGAACGCCGCCTCGGCTGACCGGTCAGCCGATCTCCTCGTCCACGAAGCACCAGCGCCAGGTCTCGCCCGGCTGGACCGAGCGCATCACCGGGTGCCCGGTCGACTCGAAGTGCTTCGTGGCGTGCGTGTAGGGCGAGGAGTCGCAGCAGCCCACGTGCCCGCAGGTGAGGCAGCCTCGCAGGTGCACCCAGTCGTCGTTGCCGATGGCCACGCAGTCCGGGCACTCGGTCGTGGTCGCGAACTCGGCGTCGCCCGCCTCGGTCAGGTGTGCGCAGCTCACTCGTCGGCCTCCTGTCGCAGCAACGACTCCTCCAAGTCCAGGTCACGGTAGGCGCGGACCAGCACCTCCTCCGGGATCTTCCCGGAGTCGCGGGCGGCCCGGAACACCTCCCGCTCCGCGTCGATCATCTCCTGCCGCAGCCGACCGTACGCCTGGGACGGGGTCTCCCGCACGTCGCCCCCGAGTCGTTCCCAGGCCAGGTTGGTGCGGCTCTGCACCAGCCGGCGCAGCCGTTCCACGACGGCCTCCGGCGCCCCCTCGGCGAGTTCCTCCAGGCGCTCCCGGGCGGCCCGGCTGGCCTGCTGCTGCACGGCGGCGGCGGAGAGCGCGTCCTGCACCGGGTCGTCCGGCGGCAGGTTCGCCGCCCGGGCCACGGCCGGCAGCGTGGCGCCCTGCGCGACCAGGGTCACCACGATCACCGCGAACGCCAGCCAGATGAACAACTGCCGCGGGTACGCCCGGTCGTCGGCCAGGGTGAGCGGCAGCGCGAGGGCGGCGGCGAGGGTGACCACGCCGCGCATCCCGGCCCAGCCGATGACGAGGGGGACCTGCACCGGGGGCGACCCCTCCCGACGGCGCAGCCGGGGCACCAGCCGGCCCAGGTAGGTGGCCGGGAGGAGCCAGACGAACCGGGTGAGCACGACGGCGGCCAGCACCGCCGCCGTGATGCCGACCAGCCGGCCGATCGGCTCGTCCAGGTCCCGGAGCACCTCGGGCAGTTGCAGGCCGACCAGCAGGAAGACCAGCCCCTCCAGCAGGAACTGGATGAGCCGCCAGAACGCGCCCACCTGGAGCCGGGAGGCGGCGGACATCAGCAGCGGCTGCTTGTGTCCGATGCCCAGCCCGGTCACCACCACGGCGACCACCCCGGAGGCGTGGATCTCCTCGGCGGCGAAGACCACCGCGAACGGCACGATCAGCGACAGCGCGTTGTCCAGCACCGGGTCGCTGATCCGCTTGTGCAGGGAGCCGAACAGCACCACGCCGAGCAGCCCGACCAGGACGCCGCCGCCGGCCGAGACCAGCACCTCGCGCGCCACCTCGCCGACCCCGACGTGACCGCCGGCCACGGTGGCCGCGGCGACCGCCACCCGCAGCAGCACCAGCGCCGTGGCGTCGTTGAGCAGGCTCTCCCCCTCGAGGATCGTCACGATCCGCCGGGGCAGGCCCACCCGCCGGGCCACCGCGGTGGCGGCGATCGCGTCCGGCGGTGCCACCACCGCGCCGAGGGCCAGGCAGATGGCGTACGGCACGCCGGGCAGGAGCAGGTAGACGACGGTGCCCACCACGAAGGCCGTGAAGAGCACCAGCCCGACGGCGAGCAGCAGGATCGGCCGGAGGTTGAGCCGGAACGCCGGCACCGACGTCTTCAGCGCCGCCACGTAGAGCAGCGGCGGCAGGATGCCCACCAGCACCAGTTCCGGGTCGAGCCGGACTTCCGGGAAACCGGGCACGAACGACAGGCCGAGGCCGAGCACGACCAGCAGGATCGGCGCGAGCAGGCCGAGCCGCCGGGCCAGCGCCGCGCCGAAGGTCGCGATCGCGAGAAAGACCACGACCTCGATCAGAGCTTCCATGGGGTACGAGCCTAGGCGGCCCGTCGCCCCGACGTGATCACGTAGCGGTTCGGAGTTTCGGCAGCACCTCGGCCCCGAACGTGTCGATGAAGGCGCGCTGCTCCTGCCCGACATGGTGCAGGGCGATCTGGTCGAAGCCCAGCGCCACGTACTCCTCCAGCCAGCCGACGTGCCGGCCCGGGTCGGCGGAGATGTTGACCACCGAGGTGACCCGTTCCATCGGCACGTCCTCGCTGACCACGTCGAAGTGGTCGGTGAGCTCCAGGTCCCAGCAGACCGGCGGGGCGAACACGTTGCTGCGCCACTGGTCGTACGCGATCGCCTCGGCCTCGGCCTGGTCGGGCGCCCAGCTCACGTGCACCTGGAGGTGCAGCGGCCCGCGCCCGCCGGCGTCCCGGTAGGCGTCGACCATCCGCCGCAGGTGCGCCACCGGCGCGTTGACGGTGATCAGGCCGTCGGCCCACTCGGCGCACCAGCGGGCGGTCTCCACGCTGACCGCCGCGCCGATCAGCGCGGGCGGCTGCTCGGGCCGGGTCCACAGCTTCGCCCGGTCGACGGTGACCAGCCCGTCGTGGCTGACCTCCTCGCCGGCGAGGAGCGCCCGGATGACGTCCACGCACTCGCGCAGCCGGGCGGCGCGGACGTCCTTGCGTGGCCAGCCGGCGCCGGTGATGTGCTCGTTGCTCGCCTCGCCGGTGCCGAGCGCGGCCCAGAACCGGCCCGGGTACATGGCGGCCAGGGTGCCGATGGCCTGCGCGATGATGGCCGGGTGGTAGCGCTGGCCGGGCGCGTTGACCACGCCGAACGGCAGGTTGGTGGCCTGGAGCGCGGCGCCGAGCCAGGACCAGGCGAAGCCGGAGTGGCCCTGCCGGGCGCTCCACGGCGAGAAGTGGTCCGAGGACATGGCGGCGTCGAAGCCGGCCCGCTCGGCGTGGATCACCGACGCCAGCAGCTTGGCCGGGTGGATCTGCTCGTGGGACGCGTGGAAGCCGAACACCGTCATGGGCGCATCTCCTACCCATGACGGCGTCCGACCAATCGCGACTACTCGGAGTGCGACCCGGCCCCGGCGCCGGCCTCCCCCTCGCCGACCCAGACGGTCTTGGTGTTGCAGAACTCGCGCATGCCCACGGCGGACAGCTCGCGCCCGTACCCGGAGTTCTTCACCCCGCCGAAGGGCAGCTCCGGATAGGACGTGGTCATGCCGTTGATGAAGACGTTGCCGGCGTCCAGGTCGACGGCGAAGCGCTCCTGCTCGGCCGGGTCGCTGGTCCAGGCGTTGGAGCCGAGGCCGAAGTTGGTGCCGTTGGCCACCTCGATCGCCTCCTCGTAGGAGTCGACCCGGTAGAGGCCGGCCACCGGCCCGAACACCTCCTCGGCCCACATCCGCATGCCCGGCCGCAGGTCGGTGACGACGGTCGGCGGGTAGTACCAGCCGTCGCCGGACGGCTTCTCGCCGCCGCACAGGGCGGTGGCGCCGTTGTCCACCGCGTCCCGCACCTGGGCGTGGATCTCGTCCCGGCCGCCCTCGCTGGCCAGGGGGCCGACGTCGGTGTTCCCGTCCATCGGGTCGCCAACCCGCAGCGCCGACATCCGGGCGGCGAACTTCTCGGCGAACGCGTCGAAGACGTCGGTGTGCACGATGAACCGCTTGGCGGCGATGCAGGACTGGCCGTTGTTCTGGCAACGCGCCGTGGTGGCCACCTCGGCCGCCTTGTCCAGGTCGGCCGAGGGCATCACCACGAACGGGTCGCTGCCGCCCAGCTCCAGCACGGTCTTCTTGAGCTCCCGGCCGGCGATCTGGGCGATCGAGCGGCCGGCCCGCTCGCTGCCGGTGAGCGTGGCGGCCCGGACCCGGGGGTCGCTGAGGATCCGGTCCACCGCGTCGGAGCCCACCAGCAGGGTGGTGAACGCGCCCTCCGGGAAGCCGGCCCGGCGGAACAGCTCCTCCAGATAGAGCGCGGTCTGCGGGACGTTGGAGGCGTGCTTGAGCAGGCCGGTGTTGCCGGCCATCAAAGCCGGGGCGGCGAACCGCATCACCTGCCAGAGCGGGAAGTTCCACGGCATCACCGCGAGCACCGGGCCGATCGGCTGGTGACGCACGTACGCCCGCTTCGCCTTGACCGCGGCGGCGTCGGCGGGCTCGTCGGCGAGCATCTTCGCGGCGTTGGCGGCATAGAAGCGGCAGGCCGTGGCGCACTTGGTCACCTCGGCCTGGGCGGCGGCGTACGTCTTGCCCATCTCGGTGGTCATCAGCCGGGCGGTCTCGTCCCGCTCGGCCTCCAGCAGGTCGGCCGCGGCGATCAGCCACCGGCCCCGCTCGGCGATCGTGGTCCCGTGCAGTTGCTGGAAGGCGAGGTCGGCCCGCTCGATGGCCGCGTCGATCTGCTCGTCCGACATCGGGTCGAACGTCTTGAGCACCTGCCCGGTGGCGGGATTGGTGGTGGCGATGGGCATGTCGTACTCCTGTCACTCGAACAGCGAGTGCCGCACGCCCGGCTCCTCCCGGTGGCGCGCGGCGCGGCGGCGCTGGATGACGATCAGGTCGACCACGGCCACCACGGCGAGGATCGCGCAGACGACGCCCAGCCAGGCCACCCCGGCGGCGAACGCGAGCACCGCGAAGACGGTCATCACGACCAGGCCGAACAGGGCGAGGGCGAGCCGCAGGTTCAGCGCGCTGTACGCGTGGCCGACCGTGCCGCGGGCACGGCGGGGCTGTGATCGCGTCATTCCTCCGGGCTACCCCGGCACGGGCCGGGCTAACCGGCTCCCGTCGCGGCCGGTGATCCCGGACACCAGGCGGGTACTCGGCGGATGCGCCCGGCCGGACGGTGCGTTACACCGGTCTGCGGCGACCGGCGGAGATCCCGGCGGCGGCGGAGAGGATGGCCATGACCACGACGCACGCGGTGCCGGTG
Source organism: Micromonospora sp. NPDC004540 (assembly GCF_040610095.1). NCBI lineage: Bacteria > Bacillati > Actinomycetota > Actinomycetes > Micromonosporales > Micromonosporaceae > Micromonospora > Micromonospora sp. NPDC004540. Next base: position 11,051 of record NZ_JBEXLR010000030.1, on the reverse strand, counting down.
ACCGTCGCCGTCTCGCGGCGCGCCGATCCGGCGCGCACCGACGAGATGGTGGCGTGGATGCGGGCCGGTACGGCGCTGGCCGAAAGCTTCCCGGGCTTCCTGGGCGCCGGGTTCGTCCGCAGCGCGCCGGGGTCCGCCGAGTGGCACGTGATGTACCGCTTCGCGAACCAGGACACGCTGCGCGGCTGGGAGGACTCCCCGCAGCGGCACTGGTGGCTGACCTCGGCGCAGGGCATCGTCGAGCACACCCGGGTCGAGCGCCGCACCGGCATCGAGGGCTGGTTCGACCCGCCGGTGGACCACGTGGTCGAGGCCCTCGCGGCCGGCGACGCCGAGCCGGCCGCGCCGGCCGCCCCGCCGCGCTGGAAGCAGGCGGTCACCATCTGGCTGGCGTTCTTCCCGCTCAGCCTCACCGCCACCCTGCTCACCGCCCGGTTCATCGCCGACGTGCCGCTGGCGGCGCGGACGCTGCTCATGACGCTCTGCCTGACCCCGCTGATGACCTACCTGGTGCTGCCCCGGATCACCCGGGCGCTGCACTGGTGGCTGCACGGCCAGCCCGCGCCGTGGCGCCGGGTCACGAACCGGTCGTAACACGCTCATGTGAACGACGGTTGTCGATGCTGGAAAGGTGACAGATCCCCCGTCCGGACGGCCGAGGCGCATAGGGTCGACGCGCCGCTTCATGCCGCCGGACGGGGGACGGTATGCCTCGACGTTGGGTCGCCGCGCTGGCCTGCCTCGCGGCGCTGGTCGCGCTCGCCTGTGACGGCTCGGGCTCGGCGTCGCCCCGCCCGTCGGGCTCCGCGCCCCCCGGCGCACCGAAGGTGCTGACCGCCCTCGGCGACTTGGTCACCACCGGCTTCGGCTCCTGCCTGGTGCTGGTGAGCTGCGAACGCAACTCCTGGTCCAGCGGCGACGGCCTCCGGGTGCGGAGCCTCTACCGGCGGCTGCACGAGGACAACCGCGCGCTGCGGTCGTACAACCGGGCGGTGCCGGGCGCCCGCGCGGCCGGCCTCGCCGACCAGGCCCGGGCCGCGGTACGCGACCGGGCCGATCTGGTCACCGTGCTGATCGGGGCCAACGACGCCTGCCGGAACGACATCGCCGAGATGACCCCGGTGGTCACGTTCCGCAAGCAGGTCGACGCGGCCCTGGCGGTGCTGCGCAAGGGCCGGCCGAAGGCGCGGGTGCTGGTGGTCAGCCTGCCGGACCTCCACCGGCTCTGGGAGCTGGGGCACACCGAGTCCCGGGCGGTGCGGGCCTGGTCGCGCGGTGTCTGCCCGGCGCTGCTGGCCGACGCCACGTCGACCGCGCCGGCCGCCGTGGCCCGGCGGGCCCGGTTCCGGGAGCGGATCGACGCCTACGACGCGCAGCTGCGCGCCGCCTGCCGGGCGTACGGGTCCCGCTGCCGCTGGGACGGCGGCGCGGTGCACCGGACCCGGTTCGGCCTGGACGAGGTGAACGCGCTGGACTGGTTCCACCCGAACGCCGCCGGCCAGGACCGGCTCGCCGACGTCACCTGGGACGCGGCCGGCTGGGCCGACTGAGGGTCAGGGCCGGCGCGGGCCGGGGAGCTGGCGGGGGCCGCCCCGGTAGAGGGCGCGGGCCCGGTCGGCCAGATCCTTGGTGGCCGACGAGTTGGCCCAGGTGCCGAGGATGATCGCCGCGCCGGGGATCACCTTGGCGAACATCCGCTTGGCGGCGCGCACCCCGGCCATCCGGGCCAGCCGAACACCGAGCTGGAGCATCACCCGGCCCAGCGGGCGCTCGCCGCCCATGCCGAACAGCGCGCCGGCCCGCTCCCGGCCGGCGGCCACCCCGAGGGCGAGCCGGGCGCTCTCGGCGACCTTGTGCACCTGCTGGAGCACCAGCAGGTCGGTGGCCCGGTCGGGGTGGACCGGGTCGACGCCGTACGCGGCCGCCACGTGCAGCACCAGCCGGGCCTGCGTCCAGGCCAGCACGCCCACGTCGAGCACCGCGCCGGGCAGCCCGGCCGCCCCGGAGACCGCGCCGGAGAGCCGGGCGTGGTTGACGAACTTGCGCACCGCCTGGTCGGCCAACTCGTCGGCGGGGACGTCCGGCCGCAGGGCCCGCTCGCGGTCGGCCCACTGCGCCGCCTCCGGCCCGAGCCGGCGCACCGCCTCCAGGGCCAGGTGCTCGGGGGCGTACTGCGGGTCGTCCCGCATCCGGTCCCAGAGCTTGGCGGGGGGCGCCTCGGGCGCCTCCAGCGGCACGGCCGGCTTTGCGGGGACGGGCTCGCCGTCGACGGGGGCGGGGTCGGTCACGAGAGGGCTCCCGGGGGTCGGAACTGCGGGGGCGGAGCGGTCAGCGCCGGCGGGACGACAGCCGGCTGGCGAGCTGCCTGAGCTTCGCCTGGTTCTCCGGCTTGGCCAGCTCGCGCCGGCCCCGGTCGACCAGCTGCTGGCCGCGGGGCGACCGCAGGAAGGCGCTGAGCCGTTGCATCAGTGACATGACGTCCTCCTGTCCGCGGTCCCCTCTCATGTGTACCCGGGACCGGCAAGTCCCTGGTACCCGGACCGCCCCGCCGGCAACCCGACCGCGGGTCAGCCCAGGATCTCCTTGACCACCGCGTTGGCGCGCCACTCGTGCTGGGCGTACGCGTCGGGGAACGCGGAGACCTGGACGGCCTGGGCGGCAACGGTGAGCGGCAGGTCCTGCCAGCCGGGGATCTGCTCCAGGGCGGAGAGGAACGCCTTGGTGGCGTAGTCCGGGTCCATCAGCTCCTCGACGGTGCCCCAGCCGCTGCTCGGCCGCTGCTGGAACAGCCCGACCGAGTCGTGGTCCCAGCCGATGGCCTGGTGCGGGTAGTTCTGCGACTCGGGCAGCACGCCGCTGGCGTAGTTGAGCAGGGTGCTCTCCTGCATGGCGGTGGCCACGGCGATGACCAGGCCGCGACGCGGCACGCCCATCTCCCGGCCGGCCTGCACGATCTTCTTGGCGTTGTTCATCTGGGTCTGGTCCAGGCCGGCGACCGGGACGATCACGCGCGGCTTCGGCTTCGCCTTGGGCTTGGGCTTGGTGGTCGCCGAAGGGGTGGCCGAGGGGCTGGCGCTCGGGGTGGCCGGGGCGGTGGTCTCGCGGTCCAGGCCGCGGGAGGCGGCGTCGACGGCCGCGCGCTGGGCGACCTCGGCCGAGGCGGCCGGGCTCGGGGCGTCGCCGGCCGCGCGGGCGCCGATCTGGGTGAAGCCACCCACCAGGCCGAGGCAGCAGACCGCGCCGGTGGCCACGGCCATCTTCGTCCGGCCCGGCCGGGCGGCCATGGGGTTAATCAGGGCGTCGAAGCGGGTACGCAGGAAACCACGGGAAGTGCAGGTCTCCGCGGAAGCGGTCGACTGAACGGTCGAGGGGGTATCGTCCGAACGGTCAGCCGAGCTGTCGAGGCCGTACTGGTCGTCGAGGGTGCCGTCGTCACGCATTCGACGAGGCTAGACAGGGCAAACCGGGATCACCCAGGCCCAAAGGGTGGCCCTCGCCACAGTTCGTCCTGGCGGAACCGGACATCCGTCCGCGGTTCGGGGCGGTGGGTGATGGACCTCGCGACCCGGGAAAACCTCCGGTCCACCCCGGGGCGCGCCGCCCCGGGCAGGAACCTCGCACGCTCTCCACCGTCGCCCAGTGATCGACTAACTCATACTTTCGGTTGATCCCGACCCGGGCCGGCAGGAGGAGCGAATCCGGCGCCGTCGCCGAATTGTGATCATCAGTCGGCCCGTAACGGAATGGACCACGAGGGCCGGTACGTTGGCCGAACGGGGCGCCGTGCACGCACGGCCCACCCGTACGCGTCGACAGGAAGGTCCGAACCGGTGCTCGACCCACACGAGCTCTACGAACTCAGCGACGATCTGCCCGACCTCGGCCAACCGGTGCTGATCCAGGCGCTCACCGGCTTCGTCGACGCGGGCAGCGCCACCCGGCTCGCCCGGGAGCAGCTGCTCACCTCCCTGGAGGCGCGGCCGATCGCCCGCTTCGACGTCGACCAGCTCTTCGACTACCGCTCCCGGCGGCCGGTGATGACCTTCGTCGAGGACCATTGGGCCGACTACGACGCCCCGGCGCTGGAGCTACACCTGCTGCGCGACGACGACGAGACCCCGTTCCTGCTGCTCACCGGCCCCGAACCGGACCTCCAGTGGGAGCGCTTCGTGGCCGCGGTCGCGGCGCTCTCCGCCCGGCTCGACGTCCGGCTCACCGTCGGGCTCAACTCGATCCCGATGGCCGTCCCGCACACCCGGCCCAGCGGCGTCACCGCGCACGCCACCCGGCGGGAGCTGATCTCCGGGTACGAGCCCTGGCTGCAGAAGGTCCAGGTGCCCGGCAGCGTCGGCCACCTGCTGGAGTACCGCCTCGGCGAGCAGGGCCGCGACGCCCTCGGCTTCGCCGCGCACGTGCCGCACTACGTGGCCCAGACCGAGTACCCGGCCGCCGCCGAGGCGCTGCTCGCCGCGGTGTCCCGCAGCACCGGGCTCCTGCTGCCCCGCGACGGCCTGGGCGCCGCCGCCGAGGTGGTGCGGGTGGAGATCGACCGCCAGGTCGCCCAGACCGAGGAGGCCGCCACCCTGGTCCAGGCCCTGGAGGAGCAGTACGACGCGTTCGCCCGCGGCCGCGGGGAGAAGAACCTGCTCGCCCCGGAGACCGGCCCGCTGCCCACCGCGGACGAGCTCGGCGCCGAGCTGGAACGCTTCCTCGCCGAGCAGACGCGGCCCGGAGACACTCCGGAACGCTGAGCCGAAGGCGCCACCCCGCCGGGCTGACCCGGCGGGGTGGCCACGGATGGGGCAGGCTGGAGACATGCGCCTGGCGACCTGGAACGTCAACTCGGTGAAGGCCCGCCTCCCCCGGCTGCTCGACTGGCTGGCCACCACGAAGCCCGACGTCGTCTGCCTGCAGGAGACCAAGTGCCCCGACGGGGCCTTCCCGGTCGCCGAGGTGGGCGAGCTGGGCTACGAGGCGGCCAGCCACAGTGACGGCCGGTGGAATGGCGTCGCCGTCCTGTCCCGGGTGGGGCTGTCCGACGTGGCGGTCGGCTTCCCCGGCGAGCCGGGCTTCCCCCTGCCGGAGGCCCGGGCCATCTCGGCCACGTGCGCCGGCCTGCGGGTCTGGTCGGTGTACGTGCCGAACGGTCGCTCCCCCGACGACCCGCACTACGCCTACAAGCTGGCGTGGTTCGCGGCGCTGCGCGACGCCCTGGAGCCGGAGCTGGCCGGCGGGCTGCCGCTCGCGGTCTGCGGGGACTTCAACGTCGCCCCGACCGACGCCGACGTCTGGGACCCGGCGCTCTTCGTCACCTCCACCCACGTCACCCCGGCCGAGCGGGCCGCCCTGGCCGCGCTGCGCGACCTCGGGCTCAGCGACGTCGTGCCCACCCCGATGAAGGGCCCGCACCCCTACACCTACTGGGACTACCGGGCCGGCATGTTCCACCAGAACAAGGGCATGCGGATCGACCTGGTCTACGCCTCCGCGCCGTTCGCCCGCGCGGTCACCTCGGCGTACGTGGACCGGGAGGCGCGCAAGGGCAAGGGCCCCTCCGACCACGCCCCGATCGTGGTCGACGCCGACCTGGTGCCGGCCGTCGAGACGTTCTGACCTGGTTAGGGTGGAGCCATGGCAGTCGTGAAGATCAACGCGATCGACGTCCCGCCGGGCGCCGGCGAGGAGCTGGAGAAGCGGTTCGCGGCCCGGGCCGGCGCGGTGGAGAACTCCCCCGGCTTCCTCGGCTTCGAGCTGCTCCGCCCGGTCGCCGGCGAGAGCCGCTACTTCGTCTACACGCGGTGGGAGACCGAAGAGGCCTACCAGGCGTGGGCGCAGGGGCCCTCCCGGGCCGCGCACGCCGGCGGCGAGGGCGGCGAGCCCCGCAAGCCGGTCGCCACCGGCGCCACCCTGCTGGAGTTCGAGGTCGTGCAGCAGGTCGCGGCCAAGGGCTGACCGCCCGTCAGCTCGAGAGGCCCGTGGCCACACGCTCCGGTCGGCCGCCTTCTGCTCAGCGCCTACGAACTTGATGTCGCAGGTGACTCATTACCGGCGCCGCCGGCGCCAGGCCGGGTGAGTCATCCACGTCATCAAGTTCGTAGCGGCTCTTCAGCCATGCCCGGACCGCCCGGAAGCGGAGCGCGCCTCGACGGCGTGGCCCCCCGGATCGGGGCGCGGAGCTCACGGAGAGTCGCCCGGGAGCCGGCGTCAGGGGTTGCGGGTGTCGAGGAGGGAGGCGAAGGCGATCACGTTGTCCTGGTAGCCGGTGCGGCCGCCGACCCAGTCGCCGCCGCAGGTGATCAGCCGCAGTTCCGCCGGGCCGGAGTCGCCGTAGACGCGGTCGGCGGGGAGGTTGGCCTTGTCGAAGTACTCGACGGTGTCGACCTTGAAGGCGACCACGCTGCGGTCCTTCCGGGTCACCTCGATCCGGTCACCCGGCTTCAGGTCGTGCAGCCGGTAGAAGACCGCCGGCCCGCTCTTGGTGTCGACGTGACCGACGATGATCGCCCGGCCCGGCTCGCCGGGCACCGCCCCGCGGTTGTACCAGCCGGTCTGGTGGTGCTGGGTCAGCGGCGGGACGTCGATCGAGCCGTCCCGCGCCTGGCCGACCGGGGTCACCGGGGCGGTGACCTTGATGGCCGGCACGGCGAGGCGGACCGGGAGGCTGGCCGGCTCCCGCGCCCGGGTCGGCTCGGCGCTGCGCCGGTTCGACCCGGTCGCCGCGTCGGCCCAGTCGAACGGTCCGGCGGTCCGGCCCAGCCCGGCACCGGTGGCGAAGACCCCGACCAGCACCAGCAGCACGGCGAGCGGGGCCGACCACGGGCTGCGGTCGCGGGCCCGGGCAGGCCGGGCGGTGGACTGGGGAGTGGGGTTCGCGGCCATGGCGGGGCTCAGCGCCGGGCGGCGCCACGGAGGGTACGGGGCAGGCGGCGGGACGCGGCCACGCCGACCACGGCGCCGACCACGGTCAGCCCGAGCCCGACCGGCACCAGCAGCCCGCCGAGGCCGCCTTCGGCCGTGCCGCCGAAGCCGGTCGCCGGCCCGCGGCTGGGCTGCACCCGCTTGACCACCTGGAGCATGGTGGACGCGGTCTGCCCGCCGGGGCACTCCAGCTTGACCCGGTAGTTGCCGGGCCGGGTGCGCTCCCGAACCATCGGCGAGGCGGTGAGCAGGCCACGCTGCGGCTGCACCTGGATCCGGCCGAACGCGTCGGAGACCACGGTCGCCGGCACCGTGTTGTCCCGGCAGCTCGCCCGGATGCCGACCAGGAAGCCGGCCTCGACGGTGCTCGGGGTGACCTCCACGAAGATCACGTCGGCGGGCGACGGCTGCGTCTCGGGCTGCCCGGGCACGGGCTCGGCGCCGAGCACCGCGCCGGCAGCGGGAACCGCGCCGGCAGCGGGAACCGGGACGGCAGCGGGCAGCAGGGCGGCAACGGGCGGGCCGGCCTGTGCGGGCACCGCGCCGACCAGCGGGGCGGTGCACGCGGCGGCCGCGACCAGCAGCCCCGCACGTCCCGTGACTGACACCATGACCCCTCCCGGCGCCCGCGTAGGCAGTGCCGGGCGGCGGGCCACCCGTCCTGCCGTACGGGATGAATCCTCTCACCCCCGGCCGCACATCACATCCGATCCGCTCCCGCGGTCGCGTACGCTCGGGTCGCTGTGACCTCCACCGACTTCAGCGCCTCGCCGCCGGCCCACGCCGCCCGTATCCGCACCTTCCACCCGCGTCGCGGGCGGATGAGCGACCGGCAGCGCGACGCGCTGGCCCGGCTCTGGCCCGCGTACGGCCTGGAGATCGACGACCTGGACGGGCCGTGCGATCCGACGGCGCTGTTCGAACGGCGGGCGCCGCTGGTGCTGGAGATCGGCTCCGGCATGGGCGACGCCACCGCGGCGATGGCGGCCGCCGACCCGGACCGACACTATCTGGCGGTTGAGGTGCACACGCCCGGAATCGCCAACCTGCTCGAACTGGTCGAGCGGCACGCCCTGGGGAACGTGCGGGTGGCCAAGGGCGACGCCCTGGACCTGGTCCGCGCCATGCCGGAGAACTCCCTGGACGCGGTGCACGTCTTCTTCCCCGACCCGTGGCCGAAGTCCCGCCACCACAAGCGGCGGATCATCCAGCCGGCGCACGTGGCGCTGCTGCGCTCCCGGCTGGCCCCCGGCGGGACGCTGCACTGCGCCACGGACTGGGCCGAGTACGCCGAGTCGATGCGGGAGACGCTGACCGCCGACCCGGGGCTGGACGACGTGCACGGCGGCTACGCGCCCCGCCCCGCGCACCGGCCGGTCACCAAGTTCGAGCGCCGGGCGCTGACCGCCGGGCGCGAGGTCTTCGACCTGATCCACCGGCGGCGCTGAACCCGGTTGGCGCAGCGGCCCATGATCCAGGCACGATGGGAGCCGCCATGACTCTCACCGCCGCGCTGCCGAAGAGCGCCGACCCCGACACCCTCTACGACGCGTTCGCCGGCTGGGCGTCCGAGCGCGGTCTCGACCTCTACCCCCACCAGGAGGAGGCGGTCATCGAGATCGTCTCCGGCGCGAACGTGATCATGAATACGCCGACCGGCTCGGGCAAGAGCCTGGTGGCGATCGCCGCGCACTTCGCGGCCCTGGCCGACGACCGGACCACCTTCTACACCGCGCCGATCAAGGCGCTGGTCTCCGAGAAGTTCTTCGCCCTCTGCGAGGTCTTCGGCGCGGAGAACGTCGGCATGCTCACCGGCGACGCCAGCGTCAACGCCGACGCCCCGATCATCTGCTGCACCGCCGAGATCCTGGCCAACCTGGCGCTGCGCGAGGGCGCGCGGGCCGACGTCGGCCAGGTGATCATGGACGAGTTCCACTTCTACGCCGAGCCGGACCGGGGCTGGGCCTGGCAGGTGCCGATCATCGAGCTGCCGCAGGCGCAGTTCGTCCTGATGTCCGCGACGCTCGGCGACACCACCCGCTTCGTGGACGACCTGACCCGGCGCACCGGGCGGCCCACCGCCGTCGTCCGCTCGGCCGAGCGACCGGTCCCGCTCCTCTTCTCGTACGCGATGACGCCGCTGCACGAGACCCTCGAGGAGCTGCTGGCCACCAAGCAGGCCCCGGTGTACGTCGTGCACTTCACCCAGGCCGCCGCGCTGGAGCGCGCCCAGGCGCTGATGAGCGTGAACGTCTGCACCCGGGCCGAGAAGGACATGATCGCCCAGGCGATCGGCAACTTCCGGTTCACCTCGGGCTTCGGCAAGACGCTGTCGCGGCTGGTCCGGCACGGCATCGGCGTGCACCACGCCGGCATGCTGCCCAAGTACCGCCGCCTCGTGGAGACCCTGGCCCAGGCCGGGCTGCTCAAGGTCATCTGCGGCACCGACACCCTCGGCGTGGGCATCAACGTGCCGATCCGCACCGTGCTCTTCACCGGCCTGTCGAAGTACGACGGCACCCGGACCCGGCTGCTCAAGGCGCGCGAGTTCCACCAGATCGCCGGCCGGGCCGGGCGGGCCGGCTTCGACACCCTCGGCCGGGTCGTGGTGCAGGCCCCCGAACACGTCATCGAGAACGAGAAGGCCCTGGCCAAGGCGGGCGACGACCCGAAGAAGCGCCGCAAGGTGGTGAAGAAGAAGCCGCCGGAGGGCTCGATCGGCTGGGGCGAGCCGACCTTCCAGCGCCTGGTCGAGGCCGAGCCGGAGCCGCTGACCTCCAGCTTCCAGGTCAGCCACTCGATGCTGCTCAACGTCATCGGCCGCCCCGGCGACGCGTTCGCCTCGATGCGGCACCTGCTCACCGACAACCACGAGGACCGGGCCGCCCAGCGGCGGCACATCCGCCGGGCCATCGCCATCTACCGGGCGTTGCGGGCCGGCGGCGTGGTCGAGGAGCTGCCCGAGCCGGACGAGCAGGGCCGCCGGGTCCGGCTCACCGTCGACCTCCAGCTCGACTTCGCGCTCAACCAGCCGCTCTCCCCGCTCGCCCTGGCCGCCATCGAGCTGCTCGACCGGGAGTCCCCGTCCTACGCCCTGGACGTGCTCAGCGTGATCGAGTCGATCCTGGACGACCCGCGCCAGGTGCTCTCCGCGCAGCAGTTCAAGGCCCGCGGCGAGGCGGTCGCCGCCATGAAGGCCGAGGGCATCGAGTACGAGGCCCGGCTGGGACTGCTTGACGAGGTGACCTGGCCGAAGCCCCTCGCCGAGCTGCTGGAGTCGGCGTACGAGATGTACCGGCAGGGCCACCCCTGGGTGGCCGACCACCAGCTCTCCCCCAAGTCCGTGGTCCGCGACATGTACGAGCGGGCCATGACGTTCCCCGAGTACGTGCAGTTCTACGGGCTGTCCCGCTCCGAGGGGCTGGTGCTGCGCTACCTCGCGGACGCGTACAAGACGCTGCGGCAGACCGTCCCCGAGGACGCCAAGACCGAGGAGCTGGTCGACCTCATCGAATGGCTCGGCGAGCTGGTCCGCCAGGTCGACTCCAGCCTCATCGACGAGTGGGAGCGGCTGCGCAACCCGTCCGACGTCGCGGAGGTGGCCGCCTCGCTGGACGACCGGCCGCCGGCGGTCACCCGCAACGCCCGGGCGTTCCGGGTGCTGGTGCGCAACGCCCTGTTCCGCCGGGTCGAGCTGGCCGCCCTGCGCCGCTGGGACCTGCTCGGGGAGCTGGACGCCGAACACGGGTGGCACGCGGACGACTGGGCGGACGCGCTGGAGCCGTACTTCGAGGCGTACGACTCGATCGGGGTGGGGCCGGACGCGCGCGGGCCGGCGCTGCTGATGATCGAGCAGGGCCGGGAGAAGTGGTCCGTCCGCCAGATCCTGGACGACCCGGAGGGCGACCACGACTGGGGCATCAGCGCCGAGATCGACCTCGCCGCCTCCGACGAGACGGGCGCGGCGGTCGTGCGGATCATCGACGTCGGCCAGCTCTGAACTCGCTCGCGCCGCGGGGGCGGGGGGGGGGCCGGCCCCCCCCCCCCCCCCCCCCCCCGGGGGGGGGGGGGGGGGGGGGGGGAGAACCAAGCAGAAAAACAAAAAACAAACCAGAAGAAATGGGGTGGGGGGT
>NZ_JBEXLR010000029.1:0-58758 GCF_040610095.1 Micromonospora sp. NPDC004540 | reverse complement strand
AGTCGCCGTGGCGGTGCGGGCGGGCCAGGTCCTCGCCGAGGGCACGCTCCGCGCGCTCAGCGACGTCGCGCGGGGGGCCTCCAGCGGCGAAGCCGTACGGGGGTCGGCGCCGGCTCCGGCTCCGGCACGGGCGGCGTCGGGGGCTGCGCCGGCTCCGGCGGCTGGGCCGGCTCGGGCGGCTCGGGGTTGACCGGCCCCGCCCGGTAGACCTTGGCGCCGCCGGACGTCCCGCCGCCCGCCGCGGCGGCCACCTCGTCGGCCGAGACGCGGCTCAGCCCGGGCACCGACGCGCTGGCCCGGGCGTGTCCCTGAGCGGGCACCGGAGCCTTCGTGGCCGGCGGCTGGCCGGCGTCCGCAGCCGGCGGCTCCGCTCGCGACATGGGGTCGCCGCCGGCCGGGGCGGCGCCGTCAGCGAGGGCGGCGCTGTCAGCGGGGCCGGTGCTGTCGGCGGGGGCGGGAGAGCGTTCGGCGGCGGCGAAGGCGGACCAGGTCGAGGGCGGCGGGACGGAGGCGCCCGGCTGGCGCCGGTCCAGCGCCGGGGCGGGCTCCGCCGGGCTGCCCGCCCGGTAGGTGGTGCCGCTGGCCGGCGCGCTCGGCCGCTCCTCGGCGGGAGGCGGCGCGGCGGCGCCCGCGACGCTCACCCGGGCCCGGGCGACGGCCACCGGGGCGGCCTGGCCCGGACGCTCCTCGGCGGGGTTGGCCGGCCGGTCGGCGGCGTCGGGCACGGATCCGGGGTGGACCGTCTCCGCCGGAACGTCGTGCTCGCCCATCTCGCCCCTCCGCGCCCCACGCTCGCCCCCGACCGTGGCGCCGGTCGGGCGTGCCTGGATCTCACCGTGCCACATTCCGGCCCGGGAGCACAGCCGGAGTGGACGGTTGGTCAGTCGGTGGCGCTCGGGCTCCCCGAGGTGCTCTCGGCCGCGCTGCCCGACGGGTCTGCGGCGCTGTTGGTCGGCTCGGCGCCGGTGGTGCTGGTCGGCGACGGGGTCGGCGAGTCGGACGGGCTCGGAGTCGGCGACGGCGTGGTGCTCGGGGAGGTCGACGGCGTGGGCGCCGGGCTCGACGTGCTCGGCGTCGGCTTCGGCGTGGTCGTCTTGGTCGGCCTGGGCGTGGCCGTCTTGCTGGGCTTCGGCGTCGGGCTGGGCTTCGGCGGGGTGGTGGTCTGGGTCGGAGTCGGGGTCGGGATCGGCGCCGGGGTGGCCGGGGCGGGCACCCCGCCGATCACCCGGGTGGCCGCGTAGAGCCGCGACCACCGGACCACCGAGATCTTGACGACGTCGCCGGTCCGCGGCGCCTCGACCATCTTGCCGTTGCCGATGTACATGGCGACGTGGTGGATGCTCGTCCAGCTGCTGCCCGAGGCGAAGAAGAGCAGGTCGCCGGGGAGCAGCGCGCTCGGGTCGACCGTGCGGGAGCGGGTGGCGTAGTACTGGTCCCGGGAGACCCGGGGCAGCCCCTGGTAGCCGGCGGCCAGGTAGGAGGCGAGCATCAGGCCGGAGCAGTCGAACCGGTTCGGCCCCTCGGCCGCCCAGAGGTAGGGGTCGCCGAGCTGGGCGAGGGCGTAGCGCACCGCGGCCAGGGCCTTCGGGTCGGCGACCAGCCCGCTGACGCTCTGGTTGACGACGTACGAGCTGCCGAGCTGCTGCTCGGCGGCGTCCTCGCGGCGCTCGATCTCGAGCAGCTTCGCGGCGTTGTCCCTGCGGAGCTTGAGCAGCGCGGCTTCCTGCTTGTGCAGGTCGGTCTCGACCCGGGTGTATTCCGCGGTCTTCTCGGTGGCCCGCCGCTCGGCCGAGGCGTGCGCCTCGCGGGCGACCTGCTCGGCGACGGTGGCCCGGGCGAGTTCGCCGGTCACCGCGGTGGTGGCGCCCTCGGCCCTGTCGCCGCGGGTGATCCGCTGGAGGTTGGCGAACTCGCGCAGGTTGGCCCCGAACTCGCCGGGCGGCAGCGCGGCGTCGGCCTTGACCGCGTCGGCGGCGGCGGCCTTCGCGTTCTCCTGGGCCCGGGCGAGCGCGTCCTGGGCCTCCTTCAGCCGGGTGGCGGCGAGGGTCAGGTCCGCCTGCGCGGTGTCCCGCTCGCCCTTGACGGTGAGCAGGTTGTCGCCGAGCTGGGCGACCTGCGCGTCGACCTGGTTGATCTGGGCGATCAGCGGGCCGTCGGCCGGGTTGGTGACGCCGGTCGTGGCACCCGGGAGACCCGGGGTGCGCCCGGGCCCGCCGGTCACCGTGCCGGGCACGCCGGGGACGGCGCCGGGCACGGTGGGCAGCTGGAGGGTGCCGGTCACGCGGGGGCGGGAGCCGGTGCTGGGGACGGTGTCGGGCAGCGGGTCGGCCCAGGCCGGGGTGGCCAGCGCCGCGGCCGCGACCGCCCCGAGCAGGGCGGACCAGAGCGCCGGACGCAGCACCGGCGAGATCACCGGATGCCGGCTTCGTCGACGTCGGGCCTTGGTGCTGTCGACCATTCCGCTCCCCGTCCGGTCTGGTGTGTTCCGCGCGAGGTGGGCGCGGTGAGCCAGGACGGTACCGGTGTGTGTTCCGCCCCATCCTGTCTTACCTCACCAACGCAGCTATGTCGATGTGCGGAGGGTGACGGCCGCCCGGGAGTCCGGTGAACTGGGTCGCTGCGGTTGACCGGGTCGCCGGTTCGTCCGACGCGCGACGTACGCTCGACCCGGACCGCAGGTGGAAGGGACGTGGCTTTCGATGGACGCCGGACTCAAGCGCGAGCTCGAAGCGAAGGTCTACGCGGGCGAGCGGCTGACCCGCGAGGACGGAGTCGCCCTCTACGAGAGCGACGACCTCGCCTGGCTGGGGCGCCTGGCCCACCACAAGCGCACCGAGATGAACGGTGACCGGGTGATGTTCAACGTCAACCGGCACCTCAACCTGACCAACGTCTGTTCCGCCTCGTGCGCGTACTGCTCGTTCCAGCGCAAGCCGGGCGAGAAGGACGCCTACACGATGCGCATCGACGAGGCGGTCCGCAAGGCCAAGGAGATGGAGGACGAGCAGCTCACCGAGCTGCACATCGTCAACGGCCTGCACCCGACCCTGCCCTGGCGCTACTACCCGAAGGTGCTCCGCGAGCTGAAGGCGGCGCTGCCGAAGGTCAACCTCAAGGCGTTCACCGCGACCGAGGTGCAGTGGTTCGAGAAGATCAGCGGCCTGAGCGCCGACGAGATCCTCGACGAGCTCATGGACGCCGGGCTGGAGTCGCTGACCGGCGGTGGTGCGGAGATCTTCGACTGGGAGGTCCGGCAGCACATCGTCGACCACGCCTGCCACTGGGAGGACTGGTCGCGGATCCACCGGCTGGCCCACTCGAAGGGCATGAAGACCCCGTCGACGATGCTCTACGGCCACATCGAGGAGCCCCGGCACCGGGTCGACCACGTGCTGCGGCTGCGCGAGCTGCAGGACGAGACCGGCGGCTTCCAGGTCTTCATCCCGCTCCGCTACCAGCACGACTTCGTCGACTCGGCGGACGGCAAGGTCCGCAACCGCATCCAGGCCCAGACGACGATGGCCTCGCCGGCCGAGTCGCTCAAGACCTTCGCCGTCTCCCGGCTGCTCTTCGACAACGTGCCGCACGTGAAGTGCTTCTGGGTGATGCACGGCCTCTCGGTGGCCCAGCTCTCGCTCAACTTCGGGGTCGACGACCTGGACGGCTCGGTCGTGGAATACAAGATCACCCACGACGCCGACTCGTACGGCACGCCGAACACCATGCACCGCGAGGACCTGCTGGACCTGATCTGGGACGCCGGCTTCCGCCCGGTCGAGCGGAACACCCGCTACGAGATCGTCCGCGAGTACGACGCGGCCCCGTCGCTGGCCGAGCGCCGCGCCGAGCCGCAGCAGGTCTGGGCCTGACGCGCACGTCGATGAGCACCGAGGAGCAGCAGCGCAGCTTTCCCCGCCGGGACGCCGAGGGGCGCATCCTCACCCTGGGCGACCTGCTCGGGGTGAGCCTCGCCGGCCTGGTGATCGGGGTGCTGGCGCTGGTGCTCTTCGAGTGGGCGTTCGCCACCATGGGCGCGGGCGGCTTCGGGCGGACCAACGGCTGGCTGGCGGTGATCCTGCCGCTCTGGCTGTTCTGGGACGACTTCCGGGCCTGGGAGTTCGGCGCGGCCCGGGTGCTCGCGGCGCTGGCCGGGATCGCGGTCGGCGTCTTCGCCGGCCTGCTGGCGGCCGGCTTGGCCGCCGGGCTGCCGCCGCTGTTCTCCGGCGCGCTGGCCGCGGCGGTGTTCACCGTGGTCTACGCGGTGATCTGGTTTCATGGCGTGCACTGGCTGGCCCGGCGGACGGGCTGAGGCCTTGAGAGAGAAGGAAGTGCTGGCGTGAGCGCGGCGGTCAAGTACACGCTGGGCCGGATCGGGCTGTTCGTCGGCGTGCTGGCGGCCCTCTGGTTCGTCGAGATGAACATGTTCCTGCGGCTGATGCTGGCGCTGGTCTTCTCCGCCGCGCTGTCGTTCTTCCTGCTCCGCGGCTGGCGCGACGAGATGGCCGGGGAGATGTCCGAGGCGGCGGAGCGGCGCCGCGCCGAGAAGGACCGGCTGCGCTCCGCGTTGGCCGGGGACGACCAGACCGAGCGGACCGACGAGCGCCGCGAGGGCTGAGCCGCCGGAGAACGGGGCAGCAGGAAACGTCGCGGACCGCTAGGGTCTGCCGCCGTGAGTTTCCTGAACACGATCAACGGGTGGCGGACGAAGGTCTTCGTCTGGATCGGCCTGCCGGTCATCGCCGCCATCGGACTGATGCTGAGCGTCACCGACCTCGCCCCGGCCTGGGATGCGAAGAACGGTGGCGGCACGCCGGGCACCTTCACCGCGGTGAACGAGGAATGCGGCCGGCGTAACTGCGAGTGGCACGGGACCTTCGTCGCCACCGAGGGCGGCGCCCAGCGCGCCGACGTGATCCTCTACGACGCGCCGGACGGGCTGACCGCGGGGGCGACCGCCCCGGCGCTCGACTCCGGTGCCCGGAAGGGCGTCTTCTCCACCGCCGGCGGCTCGACCTACCTGCTGGTCACCGGGCTCGCCCTGGCCGGTGTGGCCGCCCTGGTCGCCTGGGTGGTGATCATCGTCCGGGCGATCCGTAGGCGCGGCCGGCGGGCCGAGCCCGCAGCCCCGCCCGCCTCGTTCGCTCCGTCGGCCTGACCCGCTGACCGGTCCACGACCGTACCGACGGGCCCGGCACCGTCCCGAGGGACCGTGCCGGGCCCGTCCCGTCACCAGTTGGTGGAACCCGGCACGACCGGCCAGGCCACGTCGGTCGGCTTGATCAGGTACGCGATGCCGCCCGAGCCGGAGGCCACGGTGCCGTTCGCCCGGTGCCGCTTGGTGCGCAGCCAGATCTGCTCGAACTGCTCCCGCTTGTACACGTTGCGCACGGCGTCGTTCGAGGACGAGGCCGGGTCGTTGATGATCACGTCACCCTCGGCGGTGAAGCCGACGATCACGAAGAGGTGCCCGGAGGTGCCGTAGTTCGCCCCGTCCAGCTCGCTGGCCAGGAAGGACTGCGACGTGACCACCGGGATGCCGGCCTTGATGAAGCGTTCCGCCTCGTCCAGCGAGTGCATCCGGGTGACCCGGGCGTCCAGGCCGGGGAAGCTCGCCGCGTACGCGGTGTTGAACGGCCAGTTGCCGGCGCCCTCGTACTCGTAGTCGTAGGTCATCCGGGCGGCGTGGTCGACGGTCGGGTCGGCGTAGCTCGGGTCGACCCAGGCGGTGTCCTCGGCCGAGGGCTTGCGCCCCCAGTACTCGACCACCATCTCGGTCGAGGTGGGCGAGCACCAGGCCTCCCCGCCGTTGTCGAACTCGGGGTACTCCCCGATGTGGATGTTCTGCGAGTAGCGCGGCACCGCCAGCTCGGTGCCCCAGGCGATGCCGCCCTTGCTCGGGGCCACGGTGAACCGGTCCGGCACGTTCGAGCTCATCGCGCCGAGCATCCAGACCCGCGGCGAGGCGGCCTGCCCCGGCGCGCGGTAGAGAGTCAGCCGGAGCTGGTACGACCGCAGCAGCACGCCGGCCTTGGCGTCGTCGATCGAGAAGGTGTCGGTCCAGATGGTCGACCAGGGGTCGCCCTGGCCGTCCAGCGTGGACCGCTTGATGTCCTGGTCGCCGGAGGCCCAGCGGCCCATCACGTACCAGGGGGTCTGCTGCCCGGTGTTGTAGGTGCCGTGCAGCTCGACCTGGATCCAGGTGCCGGCCGGGGTCGCGGCGTTCCACGAGGCGACCAGTTCGCTGGCGTCGAAGCCGACCGTCCGCTCCGGCGAGGTCCAGGTGGCGTACTCCCAGGTCCGGGTGGCGCCGGTGTGCTCGTCGGTGAACTCGGTGGTGCCGGCCGGCTGGCCGATGGTGATGCCGGTCCGGTGCCCCGGGATGGCGTACGTGCCCTGGTGGGTGCCGCCGCGCCAGTCCGGGTACTTGGACCAGTCCTGGAAGGTGATCTGCTCGTCGTGCGCGACGACCGGCAGGTTGTTGTCGGCGTGGGCGGGCGCCGTCACTCCGACGAGGGCGAGCGCGGCGGCGCCGACGAGGGCGACCGCGCGCAGGGCTGGTCTGACCATGTGCACTCCGTTGGGTGGGAAGGGATGGATCACCAGTTGGTGGACCCGGCCACGGCGGGCCAGGCCACCTCGGTCGGTTTGATCAGGTAGACGACGCCGCCGGAGCCGCCGCCGGTGCCGCCGCTCGCGGTGGTCCGCCGGGTGCGCAGCCAGATCTGCTCGAACTGGTCACGCCGGTAGACGTGCCGGACCGCGGCGTTGCTGGGCGAGGCCGGGTCGTTGGCGATCACGTCGCCGGTGGCGGTGAAGCCGACCACCACCATGAGGTGCCCCGCCGTGCCGTAGCCCGCCCCGTCCAGCTCGCTGGCGAGGAAGGACTGGCTGGTCACCACGGGGATGCCGGCGGCGATGAAGTGCTCCAGCTCGTCCAGCGAGTGCAGCCGGGTCACCTTGGCCTCCAGCCCGGGAAAGCCGGCCGCGTACGCGGTGTTGAACGGCCAGTTGCCGGTGCCGCCGTACTGCCAGTCGTAGGTCATCCGGGCGGCGTGGTCGACGGTCGGGTCGGCGTAGCGCGGGTCCACCCAGGACGTGTCGGCTGGGGAGGGTTTGCGGCCCCAGTACTCGACCACCATCTCGGTGGAGGTGGGCGAGCACCACGCCTCGCCGCCGCCGCCGTACTCCGGGTACTGGCCGGCGTGGATGTTCTGCGAGTAGCGCGGCACGGCCAGTTCGGTGCCCCAGGCGATGTGCCCGGCGCTGGGTGCGACGGTGAACCGGTCCGGCACGTTCGAGCTCATTGCGCCGACCGAGCGGAGCACCGGTGTGGCGGTCGACGCGGGGTCCCGGTAGAGGGTCGCCCGGAGCTGGTACGCCCGCAGCAGGACCCCGGCGGCCGGATTGTCGATCGCGAACGTGTCGGTGAGGACGCTCGAGGTCTTGTCGCCCTGCCGGTCGACGCTGGTCCGCCGGATGTCGCCGTCGCCGGAGGCCCAGCGGCCCATCACGTACCAGGGGGTGCGGGCGCCCGTGGTGTAGGTGCCCTGGAGTTCGACCTGGAGCCAGGTGCCGGCTGGTGTGTCGGCGTTCCACGAGGTGACCAGCTCGGTGGCGGAGAAGCCGACCTGGGTGAGCGGCGAGGTCCACGTCCCGTACGCCCAGGTGCGCCGGGCGTTGCTGTGCGGGTCCTTGTAGAGGATAGTGCCGACCGGGGTGGCCAGGGTCAGGCCGGCGGTGGTGCCGGTGGTGCCGGCGGCGGTCCCCGTCGACCAGGCCGGGCCGGACCAGCCCTGCCAGGTGATCTGCTCGTCGTGCGTGACGGCGGTGGTCGTCGCGCCGGCCGGCGCGGTGGTGCCGAGGAGGGCGAGCGCGGTGGTGCCGGCGACGGCGGTCGCCCGCAGGGATGTCCGGTCCATGGCAGCTCCTCCAGGAGAACGGCATCGTTGCGTTCACTGTCGCGCCTGGAGGGAAGTTTCGCCAGAGGTTCACGCATGGAAAATCATTGCCGGCGTGAGGATGCGGTCGGGATGGAAGCAGGGAGTGATGGATGTTGATATGACCATGTGACTCCTGGTGAAGTGTGCGGACAACGGGATCGCCCGTACCCCGAGGAGGTTCCATGGCCCTCCGCACGTCCCCGCTCCGTCGCCGGCTGGCCCTCGCCGCCGCTGTCGGCCTGACCCTCGTCGCCGCCCTCACCGGCCCGGCCGCCGCCCGGCCCGCCCCGGACGGCGAGCCGGCCGCCGTCGCCTACCGGGTGCTCGGCCCGCGCACGCTCGCCGACCGCGGCGCCGTCGCCCGCACCGGCGCGGCGATCGACCACTCCGAACACGGCGTGCTGCACGTCACGGCGACCGCCGCCGAGGCTGCCGCGATCACCCGGCTCGGCTTCCGGCTGGAGAAGGACGCCGCCCCGGCCCGGGCCGCCGGAGCCGTCGCCTACGCCTTCCCGCCCGCCGACTCGAACTACCACGACTACGCCGAGCTGACCGCGGTGGTGAACACGGTGGTCGCCGGCCACCCGGCCATCGCCCGCAAGCTCAGCATCGGCCGGTCCTACCAGGGCCGCGACCTGATGGCCGTGAAGATCTCCGACAACGCCGGCACGGACGAGAACGAGCCGGAGATCCTCTTCAACGCCCAGCAGCACGCCCGCGAGCACCTGACCGTCGAGATGGCGATCTATCTGCTCAACCTCTTCACCGACAACTACGGCAGCGACTCCCGGATCACCAACATCGTCAACTCCCGGGAGATCTGGATCGTCCCCACGGTCAACCCGGACGGCAGCGAGTACGACATCGCCACCGGCTCCTACCGCTCCTGGCGGAAGAACCGGCAGCCGAACAGCGGCTCCTCGTACGTCGGCACCGACCTGAACCGGAACTGGTCGTACCAGTGGGGCTGCTGCGGCGGCTCGTCCGGCTCGACCTCGTCGGCGACCTATCGCGGCCCGTCCGCCTTCTCCGCCCCGGAGACCGCGGCGCTGCGCAACTTCGTCAACGGCCGGGTGGTCGGCGGGGTGCAGCAGATCAAAGCGAACATCGACTTCCACACCTACTCGCAGCTGGTGCTCTGGCCGTACGGCTACACGTACAGCAACACCGCCACCGGGATGAACGCCGACCAGTACAACACCTTCGCCACCATCGGCCGGCAGATGGCGTCGAGCAACGGCTACACCCCGGAACAGTCCAGCGACCTCTACATCGCCGACGGCACCAGCATCGACTGGATGTGGGGCGCCCACAAGATCTGGGCGTACACCTTCGAGATGTACCCCGGGTCGGCCTCCGGGGGCGGCTTCTACCCGCCCGACGAGGTGATCCCTGCGCAGACCTCCCGCAACCGGGAGGCCGTGCTGGTGCTCTCCGAGTACGCCGACTGCCCGTACCGGGCGATCGGCAAGCAGAGCCAGTACTGCTGACCGCGGCCCACGTGGGGGCCCGTCGGGCCCCCACCCACCCTCCCGTCCGGACGATCTCCGCTGGTCATGCGCTACGGTGGCACCGACCATCCCCGCAGCGAAGCCGGTGCGAAACCGGCGCTGTCCCGCAACTGTGATGCCCCGCACGCGGCGTCGGCCTCCGCCGGCGCCGACAACGTGGGGACGAGCCAGGTCGCCTGCGGCACGGTCGCGACACGCGCTCTCGAGGAAGGGCGCCTCGCGGACGGGCCCGCCCAGGCGGTCCCTGTCGGCGAAGCACCACGCTCCTCGACCGACAGGAGGACCGATGTCCAGACGTACCCCCCGGCTCTTCGCCGCCGCGCTCGCGGTCGGCGCGCTGCTCCTCGGCGGCTGCGCCGAGAAGACCTCGAACGACACCCCCGCCGCCAGCGGCTCGGCGGCCGCCGCCTTCCCGGTCACCGTCGGCAGGCTGACCCTGGACAAGCGCCCCGAGAAGATCGTCTCGCTGTCGCCGTCGGCGACCGAGATGCTCTTCGCCATCGGCGCCGGCAGGCAGGTCACCGCCGTCGACGACAACTCGAACTACCCGGCGGAGGCGCCGAAGAGCGACCTCTCCGGCTTCCAGCCGAACGCCGAGGCGATCGCCGGCAAGGGCCCCGACCTGGTGGTGCTCTCCAACGACACCAACAAGATCGTCGATCAGCTCACCACGCTGAAGATCCCGGTGCTCGTCACCCCGGCGGCGGCCACCCTCGACGACACCTACCAGCAGCTCACCGACCTGGGCAAGCTCACCGGCCACCCGGCCGAGGCGGACGCCGTCACGAAGAAGATGAAGGACGACATCGCGGCGCTCACCAAGGACCTGCCGCAGCGGGCGAAGAAGCTCACCTACTACCACGAGCTCGGCCCGGAGCTGTACAGCGCGACCAGCAAGACCTTCATCGGCTCGATCTACGCGCTCGCCGGCCTGGAGAACATCGCCGACCCGGCGGACGCCGACGGGAAGAACGGCGGCTACCCGCAGCTCTCCCAGGAGGTCATCGTCAAGGCGAACCCCGACTTCGTCTTCCTGGCCGACACCAAGTGCTGCAAGCAGAACGCGGAGACCGTCAAGGCGCGCAGCGGCTGGGCCGGCGTCACCGCCGTGAAGAACAACCAGATCGTCGGCCTCGACGACGACATCGCCTCGCGCTGGGGCCCGCGCGTGGTCGACCTGCTCAAGGCGATCGTCGACGCCACCGCCAAGGTCCCGGCCTGACGGTGGCCGTGCGACCGGCGGACAACGCTCACCGGCCGGCCGGGACGCCCGACGCGTCCCGGCCGTCCGGCGTGCCCGACGTGAACCCGCCCAGCGCGGGGGAGCGGATGCCGGCCGGACCGGGTGCGACGGTCCGGCCGGCCGGGCTGCGCGCCCGCTGGCTGCTCGCCGGTATCGGCGCGGTGCTGGTGGCGCTGGTGGCCGGCGTCTCGCTCGGCCCGGTCAGCCTGCCCCCGGGCAGCGTCGCCGCCGAGCTGCTCAACCTGCTGCCCGGGGTGCACCTGGACAGCGGGCTCACCGAGCGGGAGATCGCCATCGTCACCGAGCTGCGGCTGCCCCGGGTCGTGCTCGGCCTGCTCGTGGGCGCCCTGCTCGCCCTGGCGGGCGGCTGCTACCAGGGCGTCTTCCGCAACCCGCTGGCCGACCCGTACCTGCTGGGCGTGGCGGCCGGCGCCGGGCTGGCGGTGACCGCCGTGATCGCGCTCGGCGCCGGGGCCGGCGGGGCGCTGAGCGGGATGCCGCTCACCATCCCCCTCGCCGCGTTCGTCGGCTCGCTCGGCGCGGTCGTCATGACGTACCTGCTCGGCGCGGCCGGGGGGCGGGACCGCTCACCGGCCACGCTGATCCTGGCCGGGGTGGCGGTCTCGGCGTTCCTCGCCGCCGGGCAGACCTACCTGCTGCAGCGGCACTCCGACAGCATCCAGCAGGTCTACTCCTGGCTGCTCGGGCGGCTGGCCACCGCCGGCTGGCACGACGTCCGGCTGGTCCTGCCCTACTTCGTGCTCACCGCCGTGGTGGTGCTGCTGCACCGGCGCGAGCTGGACGTGCTCTCCGTCGGCGACGACGAGGCCACCAGCCTGGGGCTGCACCCGCAACGCTCCCGCTACCTGCTGATCGCCGCCGCCTCGCTGGGCACCGCCGCCGCGGTCTCCGCCTCCGGCCTGATCGGCTTCGTCGGCATCATCGTGCCGCACACCGTACGGCTGCTCGCCGGGTCGAGCTACCGGGTGATCCTGCCGCTGTCGATGCTCTTCGGCGGGGCGTTCCTGGCGCTGACCGACGTGGTCGCCCGGACCGCCGCCGCCCCCGCCGAGATCCCGATCGGCGTGGTCACCGCGCTGCTCGGCGGCCCGTTCTTCGTGCTGGTCCTGCGCACCGCCCGCCGGGTGCTGACATGAGCGCCCCCGCGGTCGAGCTGCGCGGCCTCCGGATCGAGCTGGGCGGCACGCCGATCCTGGCGGGCGTGGACCTGGCGGTCGCGGTGGGCGAGTGGGTCACCGTGATCGGCCCGAACGGCGCCGGCAAGTCGACCCTGCTGCGCGCCGTCGGCGGCCTGCTGCCCGCGCCGGGCGCGGTCTCCCTCTTCGGTACGCCGATCAACTCCCTCCGCCGCCGCGACCGGGCCCGGGTGGTGGCCACCGTGGCGCAGTCCCCGGTGGTGCCGGCCGGCATGTCCGTCTTCGACTACGTGCTGCTGGGGCGCACCCCGTACATCCCGGCGCTGGGTCGGGAGTCGGCCGCCGACCTGGCCGCCGTGCACGAGGTGCTGGGCCGGCTCGACCTGGGCGCGTTCGGGCACCGCGAACTGGCCACCCTCTCCGGTGGCGAGCGGCAGCGGGTCTTCCTGGCCCGGGCGCTGGCCCAGGGCGCCACCCTGCTGCTGCTCGACGAGCCGACCAGCGCGCTGGACATCGGCCACCAGCAGGAGGTGCTGGAGCTGGTCGACCAGCTCCGCCGGGAGCACGACCTGACCGTGCTCGCCACCATGCACGACCTCTCCATCGCCGGCGAGTACGCCGACCGCCTGGTCCTGCTCGCCGAGGGCCGGGTCGCCGCCGCCGGCCCGCCGCAGGAAGTCCTCACCGAGCCCCTGCTGGCCTGCCACTACCGGGCCCACGTCCGCGTCATCCCCGGCGACCACGGCCCCCTCGTCGTCCCCGTCCGCCCCCGCTGAGCTGACTGCTCAGCGCAGGGCGGTGACGGAGAAGAGGGCGCCCTGGGGGTCGCGGAGAGCGGCGCTGCGGCCCGCCGGGTTGTCGCGGGGCGGGACGAGGATGGTGCCGCCCAGCTCGGCGGCCCGGGCCGCGGTGGCGTCGGTGTCCTCGACCGCGAAGTAGACCGTCCAGTACGCCGGCAGGTCCTCGGGCAGCGGCTCCAGCTGCGGCATCATCCCCGCGACGATCCGGGCGCCGCACCGCCAACCGGTGTAGGTGACCGGGCCGGCCGACTGCTCCTCGGGGTGCCAGCCGAAGACCAGCGCGTAGAAGTCCTTCGCCCCCTCGGGGTCGGGGGTGACCAGCTCGTTCCAGCACATCGAGCCGGGGACGTTGAACAGTTCCGCCCCGCGCATCGCCATCGGCTGCCAGACGCTGAACACCGCACCGGCGGGATCGGAGAGGACCGCCATCCGGCCCTGCTCGAAGACGTCGAACGGGGAGACCACCACCTGACCGCCGGCTGCCTCCACCCGGGTGGCGACCAGGTCCGCGTCGTCGGTCGCCACGTACGTCGACCAGATCGGCACCTGCTCGGGGGCGGCCGGCGGGCCGGCCCCGGCCACGGCCCGGCCGTTCTTGAGGAAGACGGTGTAGCCGCCGGCGGTCGGCTCGGCGGACACCCGGCCGGTCCAGCCGAACAGCTCCGGGTAGAACCGCTTCGCGTCGTCCAGCCCGGGGGTGGCCAGGTCGGTCCAGCAGGGCGTGCCGGGCTCCACGCCGTTCACGCTGACCCCTCTCGCCGGGGGCGACCCCGCTGGCACGCCCTGCCGGCATCGTGGCACCGTCGCGTCGGCCGCCGGGCCGGATTCGGACAAAAGGTCAGGTGAAGCGGCGTCCCTCGTCCCGCCGGTACGCCCATCCGGCGACCGCCGCGAGCCCGACGATCCAGACGCCGAGCATGATCATGGAGACCGGGTTCAGCCGCCAGTCGGTCACGGCCGCCCACATCAGCTCCAGCGCACCGCGGGTGGGCAGGTAGGGCGCGATCGCGTCGACGAAGCCGGGCGCGTTGTCCGGGCCGAAGAGCAGCCCGCCGCCGAAGGCCAGCGGGAAGAAGATGAGCTGGGCGACCACGATCGCGGCCTTGCTCGGCAGCGAGTAGCCGATGGCCAGCCCGAGCAGCGTGAACGGCACCGAGATCACCGCGACCCCGCCCGCGGCGAGCAGGAACTGCGCCGGGGTGACCCGGGCCGCGGTGGCCACCGCCGCGATCACCACCACCGGGAGCATGGAGAAGTAGGTGAGGACCAGACCGGCCAGGATCCGGCCGGCGAAGCGTGGGCCGGGCCCGGCGGGCAGCGTCCGGCTGTACGGGTTCCACGGGTGGTCGCGATCCTCGGCGACGCCGATCCCGTACTGGAAGATGTTGGCGCTCATCACCGCGAAGGTCACCATCGCGGCGGTGGCGTAGGTGGCGGCGGTGGAATCGTCGCCGGCGAACGGCACGACGAAGAAGAGCATCGTGGCGGCCGGGAAGAACGCGCTGCCGAAGATCGCGACCGGGATCCGGAAGATCTCGAGGAGTTGGTAGCGGGCGTGGACCAGGGCGAGCGGCACGGCGGTCTCCTAGGCGGGGGTGGGTGCGGGCCGGTCGTCGGCGGTGAGGGCGAGGAACGCCTCCTCCAGCGAGGTGGGCCGGACCTCCAGGTCGCGGAACGCCACGCCGGCCGTGACGAGGTCGCGGACGAGCTGGTCGGCGTCCGTGGTGAGCAGGTGGGTGCGCCCCTCGGCGTGCTCGGTGGCCACCACCCCGGGCAGCGGCGGCAGGTCGTCGGCGACCAGGCTGACCCGGCGTACGCCGACGATGCCGCGGATCGCCGTCACGGAGTCGTCGGCGAGCACCCGGCCGTGCCCGATCACCACCACCCGCTGCGCCAGCGCCTCCACCTCCTCCAGGTAGTGGCTGCTCAGCAGGACCGTGCCGCCGTCGGCGTGGAAACTCCGGACGGCCTCCCACAGGGTGCGCCGGGCCTCCACGTCCAGCCCGGTGGTGGGCTCGTCGAGGACCACCAGGCGCGGCCGGCCGACGAAGGCGAGCGCCACCGCCAGCCGGCGGCGCTGCCCGCCGGAGAGGCCGCCGGTCTGCCGGCGCACCTGGTCGGCGAGGCCGAACCGGTCGAGCAGCTCGCCCCGGGACACCGGGTCGGGGAAGTGCGCGGCCACGAAGTCGACCACCTCGCCGACCCGCAGCGTGCCGGGCAGGCCGGTCTCCTGCGGGGTCACCCCGAGCTGACGCCGGCTCGCCGGGTCGCGCGGGTCGCCACCGAACAGCTCGACCCGGCCGGCGGTGGGGCGGCGCAACCCGACCAGCAGGTTGAGCAGGGTGCTCTTGCCGGCGCCGTTCGGGCCGAGCAGGCCCACCAGCTCCCCGGCGCGGACGGTCAGGTCGACCCCGTCCAGGGCCAGCACCTCGCCGTAGCGGCGGCTGACCTGGTCGGCGCGGGCGAGGATCATCTTCAGGCTCCTCACGGGTCACGATCCCGGACGGGCATGCCCTCACCTGTGTACCGTGCCGGCGCCAGTTCCACCGCCCCGCGCGGTGGGGTGCCGATCGCCTACTGTGGTAGTCCCGTTGTCCGGCCGGGCCGGCGACGGGCGACCGCCGACTGGACACTGGGGAGGGTCCATGACGACTCCGAGCAGGAACCTGGAGGTCCAGCCGGAGGCGCTGACCGCCTTCGCCGCCGCGTCCCGGGACCGGGCCGGCCAGTTCCGCGAGCTGCGCCGGATCTTCCACGACGGGCACGTGCCCCGGCACGCCTTCGGCATCATGCCGGCGTCCTTCAGCCTCGCCGCCGCGTACGCCGAGCAGTTCGAGGCGTGCCTCCAGGGGTTGGAGGACGGTGCCGAGGTGATGGCCGACATCGCCGAGGGGATCAGCGACACCGCCGAGGCCTACACCGGCACCGACGTGGCGACCACCGACATGTTCACGCCGGGCGCCTGAGGGGACCTGATGAGCACCGAGGCGTTGCAGCGCAACAAGACCTACTTCGAGCAGATCGTGTCGGGCACGCCCGACCCGTTCAAGCCGCTCTCCAACGCGGTGCTCTGGCCGTTCGAGCAGCTGCTGGAGCTGGTCGCCGGCGAGCCCGACGACCTCATGAAGGCGGCGCAGCTCGCGCTCACCACCGGCGAGGCGGTGCGGCGGATCGCCGGCGACCAGATCGCCGACCGGGCCCGGCTGCGCGGCGCGTGGGACGGCGACGCGGCGGAGAAGTTCCACGCCTCGATGGAGTCCGTCGAGGAGGCGATCGAGGAGCTGGCCAAGGGGCTGGACGGCACCAAGGAGGTGCTGGTCGACGCGGCGAACGCGGCGGTCGACGCGTTCAACCTGCTGGTCGAGCTGATCCTGGAGTTCCTGCTCTGGTTCCTCACCGAGGTGATCATCGCGGCGGTGGCCGCCGTGCTCAGCGCGGGCGTGACGCTGGCCGCCACGGTCGTCCGCGTGCTGGCCCGGCTGGCCACCACGGTCGGCCGCATGGTCAAGATCGTGGCCCGGTTCGCGGAGATCCTCACCAAGCTGGTGACCAAGCTGGAGCGGGTCGCCGCCCTGCTCATGAAGTACCGCCAGGTGGTGCTGGAGCTGAAGGAGGCCAAGAAGGCGTACCGGCTCTGGAACAAGTCCGGTTACGGCCGAGAGGCGTTCGCGTTCATGGCGAAGCGGACCGCCATTCTCTTCCCTGGCAAGTTCGCCATCAACCAGGCGTCCCCGGTCAACATCCCCGGCGTCGGCGGCGCCCTGCTCGACACCGGGGTCGGCCTGCACGACGTCTCCGACGGCCACAAGGACCGCAACTACCTGGTGGACGGCACCTACTCGGAGGACCTGGGGCCGTACACCAAGGGTGTGCAGAACGTCTTCGACTCGATCGTGAACTGAGAGGCAGCCATGACCTTCCCGGCCCTGGACCGGATCGAGGCGCTGGCCCGCAACCTGGACGGGTGGCAGCGCGAACTCGGCGCGCGGATGGCCGAGCTGGAGCAGAGCAGCGCCGAGGGGGTGAGTGACTCCGGCCTGGTGACCGTCACGGCGGCCGCCGACGGCAAGATCCTCTCCACCGAGATCAACGCGCGGGCCATGCGGCTCGACTCCTACACGCTGGCCGAGGAGTTCACCGCCGCGGCGAACCGGGCCCAGGAGGCGGCCGCCGCCCGGGTCCGGGAGATCGTCGGCGAGGTGATGGGGAACGCGCCGGCCGCGGAGCGCCGCACCGACGACGGCTACGGCCACGATCGATACTGAGCCGATGGAGGACACCGGATACCGCGACCGGATCGGCCAACTCGTCGAGCCGGGCGAGCAGGTGCTGGCGTACGCGAAGGCCGACGCGGCCCACGGGGCGCCGCCGCCCCCACCGCCGGATGCGGCGAAGCCGGAGGCGCCCGCCGGCGGGGTGAGCATCGGGGCGGTGCTGCTCAACCTGATCTCCCCGCTGATCAGTTGGGCGTGGGGCGACCGGCTGGTCGACCGGGTGATCTGGGGCATCGCCGGGCGTGGCGCCCCGGGGTCCGCCGCCTCCCGGCTGCACCACGCGCTGCGCCCGCCCAAGCCGGACCTGGCGGTACGGGACATCCTGCTGGTGGCCACCGACCGGCGGCTGCTGGTCTGCCTGAGCGGGCCGGTGAAGCTGCTGTCCAGCCGAGAGGACGACGAGCGGTCCGTTGCGGAGACCGGGATCGCCTGGTCGGCGTCGCGGGCGGAGGTGGCGTCGGCCCGGGTGGGCTGGCACCGGCTCAACCCGAAGCGGCTGCGGCTCGACTTCGCCGACGGCTCCTGGCTGGCATTCACCGTGCCGATCGCCGAGTCGGGCCGGCCCCTGCGGGACGTCGCCGCCGCGCTCTCCGCCTGAACCGGCCGGCGCGGGGGAAGCCACGCCGAGCCGGCGGCCGGAGAGCGACCGGTCAGCCGGCCAGCGGGGCGGGCAGCGGCTCCCGGTGCAGCACGGCCAGCCGCGACACCGCCCGGGTCAGCACCACGTAGAGGCGGTGCAGGCCGCGCGGCTCGGCGGCCACGATCGCGGCCGGCTCGACGACCACCACGTGGTCGTACTCCAGGCCCTTGACCAGCGTCGCCGGGACCACGGTGACCCGCGCGGCGGCCTCCACGTCGTCGGCGGTCGCGGTCTCGACGCCCGCGTCGGCGAGGGCCGCGCGGAGCCGGTCCACCGCGTCGTCGGCGGCGATCACGCCGACCGAGCCGTCGTGCGCCAGCGCCGCCCGCACCTCGGCCACCGCCGCGGCCGTCAGGTCCTCGACGGTACGCACGTCGAGCGTCCCGTCCCGGCGCAGCGACTCGGCCGGGGGCACGTCGACGGCGAGCGCCGGCAGCAGCCGGTTCGCGAACGCGACCACCGCGGCCGGCACCCGGAAGCCGACGCTCAGCGGCACCACCGACGCGTCCGGCTTGCCCAGGTGGGCCAGGGATTCCCGCCAGTCGGTGGCCGCCCAGGGCGCGGTGCCCTGGGCCAGGTCGCCGAGGAGGGTGATCGAGCCGTGCTCGCTGCGCCGGGCGATGGCCCGGCACTGCATCGGGGAGAGGTCCTGCGCCTCGTCGACCACCACGTGCCCGAAGCCGGCGGGCCGTTCCAGCAGCCCGGCGGCCTCGTCGATCAGCACCGCGTCCGCGGCGGTCCACCGGGTCGCCTTCGGGGTACGCCCGACCCTGCCCGACCGGAACAGCTCCTGCTCCTCGACGGTGAGCAGGCCGTCGGCGGCGGCGGCGAGCGCCTCGGGGTCGGTCCGCAGCCGGTGCAGCAGCCCGTCGGGGGTGAGCGCCGGCCAGACCGCGTCGAGGAACTCGGTGACCGGCTTCGCCCTGCTCATCCGTCGCAGCCAGGCGTCGCTGGGCGACTCGGCCCGGCGGGCCTCGGACTGGCGTTGCAGCAGCCCCACGAGGCGGGCCCGGACCCGGTCCCGGCCGGTCGCGTAGGGCAGGTTCTCGCGGCGGGTCTCCTCGACCAGCCGGTGCAGCGGGTCGAGGCCGATCCGCCAGCGGAACGAGCCGTCCGAGACCATGATCGGCTCGGTGGGCGTGCCGATGTGCGCGTCGACCGCGCGGCGCAGCACCTCGGCCAGCCGGATGTCGTGCTTGAGGGTGGCCACGGCGGGGTCGTCGACCGCGCGGACCGGCACCCGGGCGACCAGGTCCTCCACCGTGGCCTGCTCGACCTCGACCTCGCCGAGCGCCGGCAGCACCGCCGCGATGTAGGACAGGAAGGCCCGGTTCGGCCCGACGATCAGCACGCCCGACCGGCGCAGCCGCTCGCGGTGCAGGTAGAGCAGGTACGCGGCGCGGTGCAGCCCGACCGCGGTCTTACCGGTGCCCGGCGCGCCCTGGACGCAGATCGAGTCGGCGAGGTCGGCCCGGACCAGCTCGTCCTGCTCGGGCTGGATGGTGGCGACGATGTCCCGCATCGGGCCGACGCGGGGGCGTTCGATCTCGGCGGTGAGGATGCGGCTGGCGGTGCCCAGCTCCTCGCCCCGGTCCAGGCGCTCGTCCTCGAAGCTGGTCAGCGCGCCGGCGCTGAACCCGAACCGGCGCCGGACCGCGACGCCTTGCGGGTCGCGGGCGCTGGCCCGGTAGAACGACCGGGAGACCGGGGCCCGCCAGTCCAGCACCAGCGGCTCGCCCAGCTCGTCGGTGACGTGCCGCCGCCCGACGTGGTATTCGCGTCCGGCATGGTCCTGGTCGGCCTCCCCGAAGTCGAGCCGGCCGAAGAAGAGCGGGGTGTTCGGGTCGTCGGCCAGCTCCTTGACCCGCCGGGCCATGTGCCGGCCGAGCTGCTCGGCGGTGTACGCGTCGCCGGCCACCTTGTCGCCGGTGGCGAAGAGGGACTCGGCGCGCTCGCGCATCCGGCGCAGCGCGACGCGGGAGGTGTCCAGGTGGGCGCGCTCGGCGACGAGTTCGGCGTCCAGGGTCTGTTCTTGGGCGTGCAGGGTCATCCACGTACTCCTCGTCACGGGGAACAACGCTGCCGCTCGCGTTTCCGACCTCGGGTCGGCGCGGGACGTCCTGTGCGGTGCTACTCACCACGGCCGTCAGGCGGGACAAAGCAGCTTACTCCGGTCGGGTCGGCGGGCAACCGAATTTCCCCGGGCGCCGGCCGGCGCGGGATCATGGGTGGCATGACCGAGGCGCGTCCGGAGCAGCACCGGGTGACGATCAGCGACCCGCAGGTGATGCGGGCCCTGGCCCACCCGGCCCGAATGGCGATCATGGAGCATCTCAGCACGGTGGAGGGCGGTGCGACCGCCACCGAGTGCGCCGAGATCGCCGGGCTCTCGCCGAGCGCGACCAGCTACCACCTGCGCGAGCTGGCGAAGTTCGGCCTGATCGAGGAGGCCCCGAGCCGGGGGGACGCCCGGGAGCGGGTGTGGCGGGCGTTCAGCCCGTCCTACTACATCGAGTCCGGGCAGGACGCCGACTCCGAGGCGCGCGCCGCCGAGCTGGCCCTGGTCGACGCGCACCTGGCCCGGGACAGCCAGCGCGCCCGCGACTGGATCCGCCGCGCCCCGGACGAGCCGCGCGACTGGTATCAGGCGGCGTGGTTCAGCGACAGCCTGCTCCAGGTCACCGCCGAGGAGTTGACCGAGCTCAACCAGGCGGTCCAGGCGCTGCTGGACCCGTATCGGCGCCGGCTGCGCACCGACCCGCCGGAGGGCGCCCGCACGGTCGCCGTGCAGTACCGGGCGCTGCCGATCGACTGACCAGGGTTGCGCCGGGCAGGTATGAAGGATTATTTTCGAAATATGTCCTTCGCATCTGGTCCGTCGCGCTGGTCCGACGTCTGGCTCGCCACCGCCGCCCGGGGCGTCTCCAGCTGTGGGGACTTCCTTGCCGCGAGTGCGCTCACCCTGGCGCTCCAGTCCGCCGGGGCGGGCGGGCTCGCCGTCTCCGGGCTGCTGCTCGCCGCCACGCTGCCGCTGGTCGCGCTCGCCCCGCTGACCGGCCGGCTCGCCGACCGGGTGGACAGCCGGGTCCTGCTGGTGAGCGCCGGGCTCGCCCAGGCCGCGATCTGCCTGGCGCTCGCGTACGCCGGGCACCCGGCCCTGGTCATCGCGCTGGTGGCGCTGCTCGCGGCCGGGCTCGCGGTCACCCAGCCGGTGCTCTCCGCGCTGGTGCCGGTCATGGTCCGGGCCGAGGACCTGCCCCGGGCGGGCGCGCTGAACCAGACCGCCGGCACGCTGGGCGCGCTCGCCGGGCCGGCGCTGGCCGGGCTGCTCGTCGGCCAGTTCGGCACCCGCGTGCCGCTGCTCGTCGACGCCGTCAGCTACCTCGCGCTGGTGGCGGCCGGGCTGCTCATCCGTACCCGACGGGGTGGCCGGCGGTCGACGGCGCCGGCCGCCGGCGCGGCGGCCCCGGCGCCCGCCTGGCGGTTGCGCCGGGACCCGCTGCTGGTGGTGATGGTGGGCAGCCTCGCCGCGGTGATCGCCGCGGTCGGCGCCATCAACGTCATCGAGGTCTTCTTCATCCGGGAGACGCTGCACAGCTCCACCACGGTGTACGGCCTGGTCACCGGCGCCTGGCCGCTGGGCATCGTGCTCGGCGGCTGGCTGTTCGCCCGGCTCGCCCGCCGGCTCACCGACGACGGCGCGCTGCTCGGCGCCGGGCTGGTCCTGCTCGGCGGCTGCTGCCTGGCGGTGCTCGCCTCGGCCGCGGTGCCGTCGGCCTGGCTGCTCGTGCCGATCTGGTTGGTCGGCGGGGTCGGCAACGGCGGCGACAACGTCTTCAACAACCTGCTGCTGGCCCGGCGGGTGCCCGAGTCGGCCCGGGGCCGGGCCTTCGCGGTCTTCGGGGCGGCGGCCCAGGGCGCCGGGATGGCCGGCTACCTGATCGGCGGGCTGCTGCTCGAGGTGGCCGCGCCCCGGCCGCTGGTCGCCGGCTGCGGGGTGGCCGGGGTGCTGGTGGTCGTCGCGGCGGCCTGGCCGGTGTGGCGGGCGGTGCGCGCCGAGCGCGCCGCCCGGCCGGCCGCCGGGATCGGGCGGGAGCGGCGTGCGGAGTTGGCCACTCCAACCCCCTCCCGCTGAGCCGGCCCGGTCCGGCGGCGATACCGTCGGGTCATGGCCGACCGCATCGCCCGCCCCCGGGTGGGACACATCCAGTTCCTCAACTGCCTGCCGATCTACTGGGGGCTGATGCGGTCCGGCGCGCTGATCGACGTCGACCTGCACAAGGACTCGCCGGACCGGCTGAGTGCCGCGCTGGTCGCCGGCGACCTGGACATCGGCCCCATCTCGCACGTGGAGTACCTGCGGCACGCCGACGACCTGCTGCTCCTGCCGGACCTGGCGGTCGGCAGCGACGGCCCGGTGCTCTCGGTCAACGTGGTCTCCACCCGGCCCCTCACCGAGCTGGACGGCGCCCGGGTGGCGCTCGGCTCCACGTCGCGTACCGGGGTGCTGCTGGCCCAGCTCCTGCTCGGCGAGCGCTACGGAGTGCGCCCCGACTACTTCCGCTGCCCGCCGGACCTCACCCAGATGCTGCTGGAGGCCGACGCCGGGGTGCTGATCGGCGACGTGGCGCTGCGCGCGCTCTACGAGGCGCCCCGCAAGGGCCTGGCGGTGACCGACCTCGGCCAGGCCTGGCGCGAGTGGACCGGGCTGCCCATGGTCTTCGCCGTCTGGGCGGTCCGCCGCGAGTTCGCCGCCGCCCACCCCGGCCTGGTCAAGGAGGTGCACGAGGCGTTCCTGCGCTCGCGCGATCTGTGCCTGGCCGAGCTGGACCAGGTGGCCGAGGCGGCGGCCCGCTGGGAGCCGTTCGACGCGGAAACCCTGGCGACCTACTTCCGCACGCTCGACTTCTCCCTCGGTGAGCGGCAGGTGGCCGGCCTGCGCGAGTTCGCCCGCCGCGCGGCCGCCATCGGCGAGGCCCCCGCCCTGCCCGAGGGCGGTCCCGAGTTCTTCCAGGGCTGAGGCCCACAACGGCGATGTGGCGGCGTCCCGGGGTCGGGACACCGCCACATCGGCGTGCTGGGGACGCGGATCAGGTCGCCGGGCGGAGCAGCGCCTCGGTGATCTTCTCGCAGTTCTTCATGCCGTAGTCGTAACCCATGTTGATGGGATAGCGGACCATCACGCCCATCGTCCAGGTGTCGCCGATCGCCAGGCAGTTGATGTGCATCTCCTGCTCCTTCTGCCGGTCGATCCAGCCGTTCTTGATGGCGATGGTCTTCTGCACCTTGGCCGGGAACGCCTTGCGGATGCCGAAGTCACCGACGCCGCGGACCAGCCGCATCTCGTTGAGCAGCCACTTGGTCCACTTCGGCCCGGCCGCCCGGCCGTCGTCGATGCAGAGGCCGAGCCGCGCGGTGTCCCGCGGGGACAGCGCGGTCCGGCTCCAGCCCCCGTCGGGCGCGACCTTGCTGTCGGTCAGACCGCACATCTTGATCAGCCGCTTGATCGACGCCGACCGGCCGACGCCGTTGTAGAACTGCTCGGCCCGGGTGTTGTCGCTGTCCCGGATGATCTGGGTGGCGTCGTCCAGCTTCGCGTCGCTCGGGGTCTGCCCGGCCTCGGCCGCGCGCCGGAGGTAGTCGGCGACGATCCAGGACTTGATCAGCGAGGCGGTGGTGCTGGTCTCGCCCATGTTCTTCGAGCCAATGATCGCGCCGGTCCGCTTGTCCAGCACACTCCAGGAGTACCAGCCCTTGATGTCCAGGTCGCTCAGGTCCTGGGCGGCGAACGGCAGCGGCTCCAACGACGGCGACGGCGACGGCTCGGGCCGGGCATTGCGATCGGTGGGAGTGTTCGAGGACCGCGCGCCCGCCGCGGGCGAATGCGAACCGGTTGTGGGGCGTAGGGGAGAGCCGGGCACGAACCTGAGCGAGACGAGCACCAGGCCGACCAGGATCACGGCGACCGCGCTGTACGTCAGCGGGCGGTGGTTGCTGCCCGGCCGGCGCCGGTTGCCCGCCATCAGAGCTTCCCGACCGGCTGCTGCGGCACCTTGAGGGCGGCGCCCGGCTGCGGGGTCACGAGCTGGGTGGCGACGCTGGCGCAGACCTTCGCGCCGTACGAGGGGGTCTTCGGGTCGCCGGCGCCGGGATAACGCATCATCACGGCCAGGGTCCAGTCGTCGGCGATCGCGAGGCAGTTGACGTGCCACTGGCCGTCGGCCCAGAGCATGGTGAAGCCGTTCTTGATGCTGACCGGCCCCTGCGACGTGATCGACTCGGGCAGGCCGTCGACGATGCCCCAGTGACCGCCCTGGACGGCGGTGGACTTCTGGTCCTTGACGCCGCCGCGCACGTGAGCCATCTCGTTCAACACCCACTTCGTCCACTTGGGTCCGGCGGCCGTGCCGTCGCCGATGCAGTCGCCCATGCGCACCGCGTCCTGCGGCGACATCTGGGTGTACGCCCACTTGGCCTTGGTGGGTTCAATCTTCGTGTCGGTCAGCTTGCACATCTTGATCAGTCGGAGCAGCACCGGCTTGCGCCCGCCGGCGTTGTAGAGCGCCTCGGCCGAGATGTCGTTGCTGTCCCGGATGGCGGTGGTCGCCTGCTTCTTCCGCGCCGCGCTGGGCTCCTTGCCGTCGAGTTCGCGCAGGTAGTCCGAGACGATCCACGCCTTGATCATCGACTCGGTCGAGTTGGTCGACGTCATGTTCGGGGCGCCGCTGATCTTCCCGGTCTTCCGGTCCATCAGCGCCCAGGAGAAGAACTTGCCCTTGAAGTTCACCGAGACCGGGCCGGCGGCCAGCGTCGGCTCCGGGGGCGCGGTCGGCGCGGGCGTGGGCACCTGGGGCACGCCGCCGCCGATGCCGCCGAGACCGCCGATGCCGTCGCCGCCGGAGAGCTTGGCGTACGCGGCCGGGACCAGCATGCCGCCGCCGAGAAGGACCGCCACGATGGCGAGCACCATGGTCACGCGAGGTCGCATGAGTGGGTGAACTCCAGATTGTCTGGCCGGGGGGACCGGCGCTTTCCGAATGTGTTTCGGCCTGATCGCCGGGGCCGGGGGAGATGGCCTGGAGCCGGTGGCGATCGTCAGCAGCCGATCGGTGTGCCGGGCGAAGTCTACTTCCGGACAGGCCGGATGCCAGATCCCGACGCCCGGCAACTCGCCGTGAAGGCGGGATATTGGCCCGCTATGCCGCCCTTGTGAGGATTCATCTTTGCGGGGTGGTCGACGTCACAAGGTTCCCGCAGCTCGGACGTCTCACTGGAAGCGGTCGTCCGGTGACAGAAGGTGGGTCCGGAAACCTGTTACACCCTCTGGTGTCATCGGGCGCGAGCTGTAACACTGGCCTCATGTATGGCAACGACTTCGCCCCGCCCGAGGACGGCCCGGGCGGCGGCCTGCTCGGCGAGGTGGAGGCGGCGGAGGCGGCGCTGCGCGAGGCGGCGGCGCGCGCCCGGCGCGGCGGACCGGCACCGGACGAGGACCTGGCGGCGTACTTCGCGGACGTGATCGACGCCGACCAGAAGATCGAGCCGCGGGACTGGATGCCGGAGGCGTACCGGAAGACGCTGATCCGGCAGATCGCCCAGCACGCGCACTCCGAGATCATCGGCATGCAGCCCGAGGGGAACTGGATCAGCCGGGCCCCGTCGCTCAAGCGCAAGGCGATCCTGCTGGCCAAGGTGCAGGACGAGGCCGGCCACGGCCTCTACCTCTACGCCGCCGCGGAGACGCTCGGCGTCAGCCGGGACGAGCTGGTCGAGCTGCTGATCGAGGGCCGGCAGAAGTACAGCTCGATCTTCAACTACCCGACGCTCACCTGGGCCGACGTGGGCGCGATCGGCTGGCTGGTGGACGGCGCGGCGATCGTCAACCAGGTGCCGCTGTGCCGCTGCTCCTACGGCCCCTACGCCCGGGCCATGATCCGGGTCTGCAAGGAGGAGTCGTTCCACCAGCGCCAGGGCTACGAGATCCTGCACACGCTGGCCCACGGCACCCCGGAGCAGAAGGCGATGGCCCAGGACGCCGTGGACCGCTGGTGGTACCCCTCACTGGCCATGTTCGGCCCGCCGGACGGAGACTCGACGCACAGCGCCCAGTCGATGGCCTGGAAGATCAAGCGCTTCTCCAACGACGAGCTGCGCCAGCGCTTCGTCGACATGTGCGTGCAGCAGGCGGAGATCCTCGGTCTGACCATCCCCGACCCGGACCTGCGCTGGAACGAGCAGCGGCAGGCCTACGACTACACCCAGCCCGACTACGACGAGCTGATGCGGGTGATCAAGGGCGACGGCCCGTGCAACCGGCAGCGCATGGAGCACCGACGCCGGGCCCACTCGGACGGCGCCTGGGTACGGGAGGCCGCGGCGGCGTACGCGGCGAAGCAGCGGAACAAGGAGAAGGTGGCGGCGTGAGCACGGACCATTCGCCTCTCTGGGAGGTCTTCGTGCGGGCGCGGCGTGGGCTGTCGCACACCCACGTCGGGAGCCTGCACGCGCCCGACGCCGAGCTGGCCCTGCGCAACGCCCGGGACCTGTACACCCGGCGCCAGGAGGGCGTCTCGATCTGGGTGGTGCCCGCGAGCGCGATCACCGCGTCCAGCCCGGACGAGAAGGACGCCTTCTTCGACCCGGCGGCCGACAAGGTCTACCGCCACCCCACCTTCTACGAGGTGCCGGACGGGGTGGCGCACCTGTGAGCAGTTTGTTCGACTTCGCCCTCGCCCTCGGCGACGACGCGTTGATCGCGGCGCAGCGGCTCGGCGAGTGGACCTCCCGCGCACCGGAGATGGAGGAGGACATCGCGCTGGCCAACATCGCCCTCGACCAGCTCGGCGCGGCCCGCCTGCTGCTCACGTACGCGGGCGAACTCGAGGGCGCCGGCCGGGACGAGGACGCGCTGGCCTACCTGCGCGGCGACCGGGAGTTCCGCAACTGCCTCCTGGTCGAGCTGCCCAACGGCGACTTCGCCGTGACCATGGCGAAGCTGTTCCTCCTGGCCGCCTACCAGCTCCCGCTCTACACGGCGCTGAGCGGGTGTGCCGACGAGCGGCTGGCCGCGATCGGGGCGAAGGCGCGCAAGGAGTCCGCGTACCACCTGGACCACGCCTCGCTCTGGGTGAAGCGGCTCGGCGACGGCACGGACGAGTCGCACCGGCGCATGCAGGACGCGGTCGACCAGGTGTGGCCGTACACCCACGAGCTGTTCACCGCGGACCCGGCGGCGCCGGTCGACCCGGCCACCCTGCGGGCCGACTTCGACGCCGTCGTGTCGGCGGTGCTCGACGCGGCGACGCTGACCCGGCCGGCCGACGGCTGGGCTCCGGGCGGCGGTCGGGCCGGCGTCCACACCGAACACCTCTCCTACCTGCTGGCCGAGATGCAGGTGCTGCACCGCGCCCACCCCGGAGCCAGCTGGTGAGTGACCCCAGGGCGGCCGTGGCGGCGGTGGTGGACCCGGAGATCCGGGTCGTCACCATCGACGAGCTGGGCATCCTGCGGTCGGTGGACGAGGACGCGGCCACCGGCCGGGTCGTCGTCACCATCACCCCCACCTACACCGGCTGCCCGGCCATGGACGTGATCCGGGCGGACATCCGCCGCGCGCTCACCGCCGCCGGCCACCCGGACGCCGAGGTCCGCACGGTGTACGCCCCGGCCTGGAGCACCGACTGGATCTCGGAGCGCGGCCGGGCCAAGCTGGCCGCCGCCGGCATCGCCCCACCCGCGCCGGTCGCGCGGGGCGGCGTCGTCCCGCTGACCCTGGCCGTCCGCTGCCCGCGCTGCGGCTCGCCGGAGACCGAGCAGGTCAGCCGGTTCGGCTCCACCGCGTGCAAGGCCCTCTGGCGCTGCCGCTCCTGCTCCGAACCCTTCGACCACCTGAAGGCGCTGTGACTGTCACGATCACCCGACCGGTCCGTCGCCGGCCGGTCTTCCACCCGCTGCACGTCGCCGCCGTCGACCGGCTCACCGACGATTCCGTGGCGATCACCTTCGCCGTGCCCGAGGAGCTGCGGGAGACGTTCGCGTTCTCCGCCGGACAGCACCTGACGGTCCGGCGGGTCGGTGCGGACGGGGCGGACGTGCGGCGGTCGTACTCGATCTGCTCCACCCCGGACCAGCTGGCCCGGCACGGCCGGCTGCGGATCGGGGTGCGCGAGGTTCCCGGCGGCGCCTTCTCCGCGTTCGCCTGCGGCGCCCTGCGCGGCGGCGACATCGTCGAGGTGCTGCCCCCGCTCGGCCACTTCACCTCCGCGTTCGCCCCGGACCGGGTCCGCCACTATGGCGCGGTGGTCGCCGGCTCCGGCATCACCCCGGTGCTCTCGCTGATCGCGACCGCGCTCTCCGTCGAGCCGGCCAGCACCTTCACCCTGGTGTACGGCAACCGCACGGCGAACACCGTGATGTTCGCCGAGGAGCTGGCCGACCTGAAGGACCGGTGGCCGACCCGGCTGCACCTGGTGCACGTGCTCTCCCGGGAGATGGGCGAGTCGGCGCTGCTCTCCGGGCGGATCGACGCCGACCGCCTGGCCCGGCTGCTCGAGACGGTCGTCCCCGGCGAGGCGATCGAGGAGTGGTTCCTCTGCGGCCCGTACGGGATGGTGGTCGACGCCAAGGCGGTGTTCGCCGACCGGGGCGTGCCCGAGTCGGCGGTGCACGCTGAGCTGTTCCACGTCGACGCGCCGCCGGAGCCGATCCGCCGCCCGACCGACCAGCCCGGCGCCGGGGCCGAGGTGACGATCGTGCTGGACGGGCGCTCGTCGAGCTTCACCATGGGCCGCGACGAGCGGGTGCTGGACGCCGCGCTCAAGGTCCGCGGCGAACTGCCGTACGCCTGCAAGGGCGGGGTCTGCTCGACCTGCAAGGCCAAGGTGGTCGCCGGTGAGGTGACCATGGCCCGCAACTACGCCCTGGAGCCGGACGAGGTGGCCGCCGGCTACGTCCTCACCTGCCAGTCCAGCCCGGTCACCGACAAGCTCACGGTCGACTACGACGCCTGACGGCACACCGCGCGCCGGTCCCGTCCCGAGCGGAGGACCGGCGCGCGGCGGGCCGTGGGGACGGTCAGCGATTCGGGCCGAGGCAGAGCAGGAGCTTCTGCGACTCCCGCTCCTCGGTGTAGGCCGCGACCGCACCGGAGAACCGCTCGCACTGGGCGTCGTCCGTGGTGTCCTCGACCTTGCCGACGATGACGTAGGTCGCCGCCTGGTCACCGCAGTCGACGACACTGACGGACGGGTCCGTGTCCGTGCCGGTGGCGCTGACGCAGGCGCCGACGTCGGCGTACGACGGGTCACTGGAGATCGACCAGCCGACGGCGAAGGCGATCGCCACGGGAATGGCGAGACCGAAGGCCGCCGCCCGCCGGAACACCGGCTTGCCCGGCGTCGCGGGCGTGCCCGGAGCGCCCGGCACCGGCTCGCCGAGGCGGCCGAGCCGTACCCGGGTGATGAGGTTCCCGATGAGGACCGCCGGGGTGATGATCATGGACAGGAAGCCCCACCAGCCCTGCCAGAGCGTCTTCGCGCTCAGGTCCCGGCAGACGGCGATGCCGCACGACCGGCAGAACGGGCCGTGCTGGGTGAGCAGGCGCATGAAGATGAGGAAGCCCTGGTGCCCGTGGAGCGTGGCCTTGATCGCGGGGACCGAGCCGCAGCAGCGACAGGTGAGGGCGGTGCCGGGCCAGGTCGCCGGCTGCGGCGCGGGCGGGACCTGAGGCGGGTGTGCGTAGGGTGCGGTCACGACTATTCCTTGATCGATGTCTGCGAGCACCGCACGATAAGCCAAGATCAGCAAATTCGTTGTCCCGCTGGCGCGATCCGTAGAACAAGTCGTTCTACACTCGGAGCATGGAGCAGATCGCGGTCCGGGAACTGAACCAGCACACGAGCCGGGTGCTGGCCCGGGTGCGTGCGGGCGAGACGGTCGAGGTGACCGATCGCGGAGAGCCGATCGCCCGTCTCGTCCCGGTGCTGGCCGGCGACGCGCTCCTCGGCCGCCTGGTTGCCGAGGGGCGGGCGACGGCGCCGACTGCCGCCGGGCCGATTCCGATGCCACCGGTGCTCGGGGATCCCACGGTGGACGTCGCGGCCGTCCTGGCGGACGCGCGGGACGAGGAGCGCTGGTGATCTATCTCGAGTCGGCGGCCGTCATCAAGATGCTCCGGCGCGAGGAGGAGACGCCGGATCTGATCGCCTGGCTCAATGACCACGCAGGAGCGCCGCTGGTCTCGTCGGCCCTGGTCGAGGTCGAAGTGCCGCGAGCCTTGCGTCGTGCCGCGCCGCAGGCGCTGGTCGGCGTCCCGTCGGTGCTGGGGCGGCTCTACCGGGTTGAGATCGACGCGGCGGTCCGGGCGGCGGCCGGTGCGTATGGGGAACGCCTGCTGCGCAGCCTGGACGCCATCCACCTCGCCACGGCGGAGACCCTGGCCCGGCAGGCCGGCGCCGACTTCGTCGCGTTCGTCACCTACGACCGGCGACTGTTGGACGCCGCGAAGGCGGTCGGCCTCGCCGTCGCCAGCCCGGGGATGAACTGAGCCGGCCGCAGGCGTCACATCGGCGAACACCCCCGGCGGGCTCGGCGCTCCACCGGCGTACCCTCGGGGACGTGACGGTGAGCCGGGAGATCGACGACATCCTGCAGCGCGGCGCGGACGGCGGGCGGATCACGCCCGAGGAGGCCCTGCTGCTCTACACCGATGCGCCCTTCCACGGGCTGGGCGAGGCGGCGGACGCGGTGCGCCGGCGGCGCTACCCGGACAACATCGTCACCTACCTGATCGACCGCAACATCAACTACACGAACGTCTGCGTGACGGCGTGCAAGTTCTGCGCGTTCTACCGGGCCCCCAAGCACAAGGAGGGCTGGACCCACCCGACCGAGGAGATCCTGCGCCGCTGCGGCGAGGCGGTCGAGCTGGGCGCCACCCAGGTCATGCTCCAGGGCGGCCACCACCCGGACTACGGCGTGGAGTACTACGAGGAGCTGTTCGCCGCGGTCAAGACGGCGTACCCGCAGCTCGCCATCCACTCGATCGGCCCGAGCGAGATCCTGCACATGGCCAAGGTCTCCGGGGTGAGCCTGGACGAGGCGATCGCCCGGATCAAGGCCGCCGGTCTGGACTCGATCGCCGGCGCCGGCGCCGAGATGCTGCCGGACCGGCCGCGCAAGGCGATCGCGCCGCTCAAGGAGTCGGGCGCGCGCTGGCTGGAGGTCATGGAGCTGGCGCACCGGCAGGGGCTCGAGTCGACCGCGACCATGATGATGGGGACCGGCGAGACCCACGCCGAGCGGATCGAGCACCTGCGGATGATCCGCGACGTGCAGGACCGCACCGGCGGCTTCCGCGCGTTCATCCCGTGGACGTACCAGCCGGAGAACAACCACCTGAAGGGTCGCACCCAGGCGACCACCCTGGAGTACCTGCGGCTGATCGCGGTGGCCCGGCTCTTCTTCGAGACGGTGCCGCACCTGCAGGCGTCCTGGTTGACCACCGGTAAGGACGCCGGTCAGCTCGCCCTGCACATGGGTGTGGACGACCTCGGCTCGATCATGCTGGAGGAGAACGTCATCTCCTCGGCCGGCGCCCGGCACCGCTCGAACCTGCACGAGCTGATCGGCATGATCCGCACCGCGGACCGGATCCCCGCCCAGCGGGACACGCTCTACAACCGGCTCGCGGTGCACTGGACCCCCGCCGACGACCCGAGCGACGACCGGGTGGTCTCGCACTTCTCCTCGATCGCCCTGCCGGGCGGCGGGGTCGGTAGGTCCCTGCCGCTCGTCGACGTCAACTGAGCCAGGCCGGCCGGCCGGGCCGCCGCCCGACTGGCTGATCGGCCATTTCCACATCGGGTCAAGGTGCCCATCGCCCGTCATCGGGCCGGTGCGGGATCCGGAAAAGGCATCGATGGGCCTACTCTCCGTTGGTACGCCTGCTCAGCAGTCGACGGGGAGACCGCCATGAAGATGTGCAAAGTAGTCCTGCCCGGAGCCGCCGCCGCCGCGCTGCTCGCGACCGCCGCGTTGCTCGGTCCCGCCGCGCCGGCCCACGCCGCCGGCGTCAAGGCCGACCTCGAACTCGAAGATTTTCCCGGCGCCCGGATGTCGACCGAGGTGCCGGACAAGACCGTGTACGCGCACATCCGGAACAACGGGCCCGGCACCCCCCGCTCGCTGACCGTCACGCTCGACACCCGGCACACCCCGGGTGCGCGCCTGGCCCTCATCACGACGGCGTTCGAGGGCTGCGTACCCGACTCCGGAGTCACCACCTGCCAGGTGCCACCTGACCGCATCCCGGGGCCGGGGGAGACCCTCGACTTCCCCATCGACCTGCTGCTCATGGACCTGAACCCGGATCCACCCGTCTTCACGCTCGAGGCGACGCTCCGCATCGCGTCGCCGGACGACACGACCCCGAACAACAATCAGCAACAGGTCGGCTGCGAATTCGCCCCGGTCCACGGCCCGGACCTCGGCGTCCTGGCGCCGGACGTCAAGCGGCAGCTCGACGCCGCGACGGACCCGGACGACGCGGAGGCGCGTCCGCTGCTGGTGCCCGGCGCCGAGACATTGGTGGTCGCCACCCTGGTGAACCAGGGCCAGGGCGTGGCCGAGGGCATCCGGTTCCAGGTAGCCCTCCCCGAGGGCGTCACGTTCACCGACGAACTGCCCGACTGCGCCTACTCCGACGACCGCCGGAACGCCGACTGCGAATCCAACCTGCTGGTCGGACCCTGGGAGCGGGCGCGCGCGAGTTTCCCGGTGCGGGTCGCCGCGGACGTCCGGGCACCGGCCAGCCTCGTCGGCGGCTCCGTGGTGGTGACACCGCTGGTGCGGACGGCGGCCACCACGGAGCGCACCACCGCTGACAAGTCGACGGGCACGTCGTTCCTGCGCAAGCTCGCTGGCACCGAGCCGCAGGAGGACGTGGACGCGGCCGACAACCGCGACGAGTTCGCCGTGATCGTGTCCGCCGTGCGGAAGCCGACCCCCGGAGCTCCGGGGAACGGCGGCCCGGGCAACGGCGGTTCGGGCAACGGCGGCAACGGCTCCGGTGGCGGCTCCGGCGGTGGGGCGGGCTCGAACGACGGCGGCCTGCCGGTCACCGGCGCGCCGGTAGCTCTGCTCGGTGGCGTGGGCGTCGCCGCGTTCGTCCTGGGTGGGCTGATGCTGCTGTCCGCCCGCGGCCGTCGCGGGGCCGGTTCCCCCACCCGTTCCCGCTGAAGCTGCGGCGCGGGTCCTGGCGAGGATGACCGTGGGCCGCTGACGTGCCTGCTCGGCACCGTCGAGCGGGTCGCCGACCTGCGAGATAACAGGACGGCGGCGACCAGCGCGACGTTGACCCGCGCGACGACGCCGGCGGTTACGCTGTCGTCGTCCGCCTGACGGTCGTCCTCCATCGGCCCGCGAGGGTCGTTCACATAAACGCACGGCAGCAGGGGCGGGATGGGCCACCATCCCGCCCCTGCTGTCTGCGTTCCCTTG
The DNA here is from genome assembly GCF_040610095.1 of Micromonospora sp. NPDC004540. Lineage (NCBI taxonomy): Bacteria > Bacillati > Actinomycetota > Actinomycetes > Micromonosporales > Micromonosporaceae > Micromonospora > Micromonospora sp. NPDC004540. Next base: position 25,695 of record NZ_JBEXLR010000029.1, on the reverse strand, counting down.
AGGACAGCGGATCCATCGACGATCTGGCGCCGCCCGACGTCGCTCCGGTAGCGTCCGTTCGTTCCGCAACCATCGGCACGTCCCTTACCCCGGGGGATCCATGACCTTCACCTACCGCTCACCGCTGGCGCGCGTCGGCGCCGTGGCCCTGCTCGCGGTCGGCGCACTGACCGCCGTCGGCACGCCGGCCCAGGCGGCCGACCTGCCCGACCTCGTGCTCGCCCCGATCAGCACCAACCTGGCCAAGGGTGTCGAGGCCGCCCAGGCCAAGCCGTTCAAGTTCACCGTGACCAACGTCGGCACGGCCGAGGCCAAGGACGTCAGCGTCCGGGTCAAGGTCGACGACCTCAAGCTGAACCGCGTGGGCTACCTGGTGCCGGAGGGTTGCCGGGTCGTCTCCAGCCAGTTCTACGACTGCCTTCTGGGCGACCTGCCCGCCGGCACCAGCGAGGACTTCGGCATCCCGCTGTTCAGCACCGGAGGCAAGGGCAACGGCGGCGTGCTGACCGTCGGCGTGAGCACCCGCAGCCCCCAGCCGAACACGGCCGACGACATCGTCGAGGTGCCGGTCCAGGTCACCGCGCCCGGCTACGACCTCACCGCCTGGGTGCAGGACATCCAGGACAACGTGGTGGTCGACGGCGCCGGGCAGGCCGAGCCCGACCTGAAGCCGGTCCGGCGTGGCGTGACGGTGCCGCTGGACTGGGCGGTCTACAACGACGGCAGCCGTCCGGCCACCGGCGTCTTCTATGGCCTCACCCTGCCGGCCGGAGTCGACTTCGTGGACCTGCCGGAGGGCTGCCTGCGGCAGGAGATCCTGGGCAAGGCCCAGGCGCTCTGCGAGGACGACGGTGCGGTGATCCAGCCGGGCCACTACTACACCGCGGCCGTCACGGTCCGGGTCGGCGCCGACGTCACCGAGCCGGTGCTGCACGAGGGCGACCTCTTCGCGTACGGGTTGGACGGTGCCGAGGGCGCGCCGGAGGGGACGCCCAGGGCCGCCGGCCCGGCGCAGCGGCGCACCTTCGCCGAGGTCGACGAGCTGGACAACCACACCGTCTTCGAGGCCTTCGTGGACCTGTCGGCCGAGCCCACCCCGGACCCGACCGGCACGCCGCAGCCCACCCCGACCGGCACGGGCGCGCCGAGCCCGACCGGCCAGCCGAGCGTGACCGCGAGCCCGGGCGGTGGCAGCGGCGGCGGGCTCCCGGTTACCGGTGTGCAGGTCGGGCTGATCGGCGGGGTCGGCGCGGCCATCCTGCTGGCCGGCGCGGCGCTGCTGGTGCTCTCCCGTCGCCGGAAGGTGGTGCTGGTCACTCCGACCGAGGAGCGGGCCGAGGACTGACCGACCTGGACAGCGCGGGGCGGGGTGGGTGACCACCCCGCCCTTTCGCGTACCCGGGAGGAGTCGGGCGGGGGTCGGCTGGCAGAGTGGAGGGGTGAGCCGTACCCCGCAGGGCCAGCGCGCCAGCCTGGACAAGCAGCCGCACGAGGTCGCCGCGATGTTCGACGGCGTGGCCGCCCGCTACGACCTGACCAACACCGTGCTCTCCTTCGGGCAGGACCGGTTCTGGCGGCGGGCCACCCGGGAGGCGCTCGGGCTGCGCCCCGGCGAGCGGGTGCTGGACGTGGGTGCCGGCACCGGCGTCTCGACCGAGGAGTTGGCCCACTCCGGGGCGTACGCGGTGGGCGCCGACCTGTCGCTCGGCATGCTGCACGCCGGCAAGCGCATCCGCCCACGGGTGCCGTTGCTGGCCGGGGACGCGCTGCGGCTGCCCTTCGCCGACGCCAGCTTCGACGCGGTCACCATCTCCTTCGCGCTGCGCAACGTCAATGACACCGACGCGGCGTTGCGTGAGCTGGCCCGGGTCACCCGGCCGGGCGGCCGGCTGGTGGTCTGCGAGTTCAGCACCCCGGTCAACCCGGCGTTCCGCACGGTCTACCTGTCGTACCTGATGCGGTCCCTCCCGGCGGTGGCGCGCGCGGTGTCGAGCAACCCCGACGCCTACGTCTACCTGGCCGAGTCGATCCGGGCCTGGCCGGACCAGGCGGCGCTGGCCGCGCGGATCGGCGCGGCGGGCTGGGGCCGGGTGGCCTGGCGCAACCTGACCGGCGGGGTCGTGGCGCTGCACCGCGCGATCCGGGACTGACCCGCCGGTCGGGATCAACCGGCCATTTCGTGAATATCCGTTTTTGGTCTACTTTGTCCCGTAGGCTCGCCTCCATGACGGGACCAGACCAGACGGCCACCGACGATGACGCCGCGGAACTCATCGCGCAGCTCCGGGAGCTGGCCGGCGCGGATCCCGCCGACGTCCGTCAGGTGGTCGCCGAGGTGCTGGCCGCACTCGACCGCGCGGCCGGCGGTGCGCTGCGCGAGCACCTGCCCGAGGCCATCCGGCTCGACGCCGGCCTGGGACCCGCCACCCCCGCCCGCTCCTGACCCCCCCGGGGAGGGACTCCTGCCAGCCTGTTTCCGCGAGTTAGGCCCCCCTCAGCGCATACAGGTGTAACGCCGGTCATAGACTCCAACCCGATCGGCTTGTGAAGCATTTCACGAGCATGCGGGAGGAGGCGCGGATGGCCGCGGTGGAGAACGACGCCGACGTCATCGTCGTGGGCGCCGGTCCCGGAGGATCGGCGACGGCGTACCACCTGGCGCGGCACGGCGTACGCGTGCTGCTGCTGGAGAAGACCGAATTTCCCCGGGAGAAGGTCTGCGGCGACGGGCTGACGCCCCGGGCCGTGCGGCAGCTCATCCGGATGGGCGTGGACACCTCGCCCGAGGCCGGCTGGCTGCACAACAAGGGCCTCCGGGTGATCGGTGGCGGGGTACGCCTGGAACTGGACTGGCCCGACCTGGCCAGCTTCCCCAACTACGGCCTGGTCCGGACCCGGCTCGACTTCGACGACCTGCTCGCCCAGCGCGCCGTGGCCGCCGGGGCGAAGCTGCGGACCAGCGTCAACGTGCTGGGTCCGGTGCTCGACGCCGACGACCGGGTGATCGGCGTGCAGGCCGAGGTGGGCCCGGACAAGGAGCCGGCCTCCTTCCACGCGCCGCTGGTGGTCGCCGCGGACGGCGTCTCCGGCCGCTTCCCGCTCGCCCTCGGGCTGGCCAAGCGCGAGGACCGGCCGATCGGCGTGGCGGTCCGCCGCTACTACCGCTCGCCCGCCAAGCACGACGACGACTACCTGGAGTCGTGGCTGGAGCTGCGGGCCAAGGGCAGCGACGCGCTGCTGCCCGGCTACGGCTGGATCTTCGGGCTCGGCGACGGCCGGGTGAACGTCGGCCTGGGCGTGCTCAACTCCTCCTCGGCCTTCGGCAAGACGAACTACCGCAAGCTGCTCACCGACTGGCTGGCCAACACCCCCGAGGACTGGGGGATGACCGACGAGGCCAACGCGGAGGGGCCGATCCTCGGCGCCGCGCTGCCGATGGGCTTCAACCGGGTCCCGCACTACACCCGCGGGGTCCTGCTGGTCGGCGACTCCGGCGGCATGGTCAACCCGTTCAACGGCGAGGGCATCGCGTACGCGATGGAGTCCGGCGAGCTGGCCGCCGAGGTGGCGGTGCAGGCGCTCGCCCGGCCGGCCGGCGCGGAGCGGGAGCGGGCGCTGTTGGCGTACCCGCAGGAGCTGAAGGCCCGCTTCGGCGGCTACTACCGGCTCGGCGGGATCTTCGTGAAGCTGATCGGCCGGCCCGAGGTGATGCGGATGGCCACCAAGCACGGCATGCCGCACCCGATGCTCATGCGCTTCGTGCTCAAGCTGCTGGCCAACCTGACCGACCCCCGGGGCGGGGACGCCATGGACCGGGTCATCAACGCGATGACCAGGGTGGCTCCCGCCGTGTAGACCACCGGTCCCGGGCCCCGGGACCGACAAAGATCGACCCCCGCCGCCGAGGTCGTGAGGGACGTGAATAGTGTGATTTTCGCCAACGACCGAGGTCAGGGAAGGACGAGCAGGAGACAACGATGACGCTCTCTCCTTACGCACCGATCATCGGGCTGTTCGCCCTCGCCGCGGGGTTCGCGCTGTTCTCCGTGGCCGCCGCCCGATTCGCCGGCCCCCGGCGTCTGAACAAGGCCAAGCTCGAGGCGTACGAGTGCGGCATCGAACCGAGCCCGCAGCCGGTCGGCGGTGGCCGGTTCCCGGTCAAGTTCTACCTGACGGCGATGCTCTTCATCGTCTTCGACATCGAGATCATCTTCCTCTACCCCTGGGCGGTCTCCTTCGACGCCCTGCCGATCTTCGGCTTCGTGGAGATGGTCCTGTTCATCGTCGCGGTCTTCGTCGCCTACGCCTACGTCTGGCGGCGCGGCGGCCTGGACTGGGACTGAGGGAGGTACGTCAGATGGGCATCGAGGAGAAGCTCCCGGCCGGCGTCCTGCTCACCTCCGTGGAGAAGCTGGTCAACTGGTCGCGGAAGTCGTCCGTCTGGGGCGCCACCTTCGGCCTGGCCTGCTGTGCCATCGAGATGATGGCCGCCGGTGGTCCGCACTACGACATGGGCCGCTGGGGCATGGAGGTCTTCCGGGCCTCGCCGCGGCAGGCGGACCTCATGATCGTGGCCGGCCGGGTGAGCCAGAAGATGGCCCCGGTGCTGCGCCAGATCTACGACCAGATGGCCGAGCCCCGCTGGGTCATCTCGATGGGCGTCTGCGCCAGCAGCGGCGGCATGTTCAACAACTACGCCATCGTGCAGGGCGTCGACCACATCGTGCCGGTCGACATGTACCTCCCGGGCTGCCCGCCCCGGCCCGAGATGCTCATCGACGCGGTCCTCAAGCTCCGCGAGAAGATCATGTACGAGCCGCTGGGCGCGAACGGCCGCAAGATGCTGGAGGCCCGCAAGGAGCGCGGTGACGTGCCCGTCGTGCCCTACGGCTCGATGCCGTCGTCGTACCGCAACGACAAGGCCCGGCGCGCCGAGTGGACGAAGGCGGTCCGCGAGGGGCGCGAGGAGCAGTTGCGGATCGAGAACTGGATGAAGGCGCAGAACCACCTCCAGTCGCAGGGGGGCCCGAAGTGACGGCACCGAACGACAAGAACAACGACGGCGGCGTGCCGGTCCCGACGACCCCGGCCGGCGCCAGCAGTACCGCCCCGGCGGAGTACCCGCCGGCCAGCCCGGCCGGGCGCGGCATGTTCGGCAACCAGGGCACCGGTGACGTCTCCGGCTTCGGCGGCCTGGTCCGCCAGCGCAAGCCGATCGAGGAGGCCGCCCGGCCGTACGGGGGCTACTTCGACGAGGTCCGCGACGCGCTGGAGGAGGCGTACCCCCAGTTCGGCGACGCGATCGAGAAGGTCGTGGTCGACCGGGGCGAGCTGACCCTGCACGTCCGCCCGGAGCGGATCGCCGAGGTCTGCCAGGTGATGCGCGACGACCTGGCGCTGCGCTTCGAGCTCTGCTCCTCGGTGTCCGGCGTGGACTACCTGGGCGCGGACGGGCGCCGGCTGCACGTGGTCTACCACCTCACCTCGATGACCTACCGGCGCCAGGTCCGGCTGGAGGCCGCGGTCTCCGCCGAGGACCCGCACCTGCCGAGCGTCACCGCCGTCTACCCGACCGCCGACTGGCAGGAGCGGGAGACGTACGACATGTTCGGCATCGTCTTCGACGGCCACCCCAACCTGACCCGGATCCTCATGCCGGACGACTGGGAGGGGCACCCGCAGCGCAAGGACTACCCCCTCGGCGGTGTGCCCGTCGAGTACAAGGGCGCGGAGATCCCGCCGCCGGACAAGCGGAGGTCGTACCAGTGACGACGTCGAACTACGCGACCGAGCGCGAGACCACCGAGGGCAAGGTCTTCACCGTCACCGGTGGGGACTGGGACCAGGTCGTCTCCGGCACCGACCCGATCAACGACGAGCGGATCGTCGTCAACATGGGTCCGCAGCACCCGTCCACGCACGGCGTGCTCCGGCTGATCCTGGAGCTGGAGGGCGAGACGGTCCGCGAGGCCCGTTCGGTCGTCGGCTACCTGCACACCGGCATCGAGAAGAACCTCGAATACCGGAACTGGGTCCAGGGCTCGACCTTCGTGACCCGGATGGACTACCTCTCCCCGCTGTTCAACGAGACGGCGTACGCGCTCGCGGTGGAGAAGCTGCTCGGCATCACCGACGACATCACCGAGCGGGCCACCACCATCCGGGTGCTGATGATGGAGCTCAACCGGATCTCCTCGCACCTGGTCTGGCTGGCCACCACCGGCATGGAGCTGGGCGCGATCAACATGATGTTGTACGGCTTCCGCGAGCGGGAGTACATCCTCGACATCTTCGAGACCATCACCGGCCTGCGCATGAACCACGCGTACGTGCGGCCGGGCGGCGTCGCGCAGGACGTTCCGGACGAGGCGATCGTCAAGATCCGCGACTTCCTCAAGCTGATGCCGAAGAAGCTCAAGGAGTACGAGAACCTCCTCTCCGGCCAGCCGATCTGGATCGAGCGGACGAAGAACGTGGCGGTCCTCGACGTGACCGCCTGCCTCGCGCTCGGGGTGACCGGTCCGGTGCTGCGCTCCGCCGGCCTCGCCTGGGACCTGCGCAAGACCATGCCGTACTGCGGCTACGAGACGTATGAGTTCGACGTGCCGACGCACACCGACGGCGACGTCTGGGGCCGCTACCTGGTCCGGCTCGCCGAGATCCGGGAGTCGCTGAAGCTGGTCGAGCAGGCCCTCGACCGGCTCAAGCCGGGCCCGGTGATGGTTGCCGACCGCAAGATCGCCTGGCCGGCGCAGCTCGCCATCGGCGTCGACGGCATGGGCAACTCGCTTGAGCACGTCGCCAAGATCATGGGTCAGTCGATGGAGTCGCTGATCCACCACTTCAAGCTCGTCACCGAGGGCTTCCGGGTCCCCCCGGGCCAGGTGTACGTCGGCATCGAGTCGCCCCGCGGCGAACTGGGCGTGCACGCGGTCTCGGACGGCGGCACCCGGCCCTACCGGGTGCACTACCGGGAGCCGAGCTTCGTCAACCTCCAGGCCCTCCCGGCGATGGCCGAGGGCGGCCTGATCGCCGACGTGATCGCCGGTGGCGCCTCGCTGGACCCCGTGATGGGTGGTTGTGACCGATGACTGTGTTTACCGAAGAGACCCGGGAGCGGGCGCGGGAGATCATCGCCCGGTACCCGGCGGACCGGTCCCGCTCGGCCCTGCTGCCGCTGCTGCACCTGGTCCAGTCCGAGGAGGGGTACGTCTCCCCGGCCGGGGTCGAGTTCTGCGCCGAGGTGCTCGGCCTGAACAAGGCCCAGGTCGGCGCGGTCGCCACCTTCTACACCATGTACAAGCGCAAGCCGACCGGTGACTACCTGGTCAGCGTCTGCACCAACACCATGTGCAACGTGCTCGGCGGCCAGGAGGTCTACGACACCCTCGCCGAGCACCTGGGCGTGGGGCACGACGAGACCACCGCGGACGGGAAGATCACCCTGGAGCACGCCGAGTGCCTGGCGGCGTGCGACTACGGCCCGGTCATGACGGTCAACTACGACTTCTTCGACAACGTCGACCCGCAGGGCGCGCTCGGCGTGGTGGAGGAGCTGCGAGCCGGCGGCCGGCCGATGCCGACCCGGGGCGCCCGGCTCTGCACCCTCAAGGAGATGGCCGTCCAGCTCGCCGGTTTCGCCGACGAGCGGGACGGCGCGGTGGCCGACGGCGGGCCGGGCGAGGCGACGCTGCGTGGCCTGCGCCTGGCCGAGCAGCACGGCATCTCGGTGCCGGGCTTCGACCCGAACACCCCGATCCGCAGCAAGGCCGAGGCCGACAAGGCCGCCGCCGAGGCGAAGGCCCGGGCCGAGGCCGCGAAGCCGGCCCCGGCGGCCGAGCCGGCGAAGCCGGCCGCGGCCACCGGCAGCACCGCTCCGGACGTCAAGGCGCCGGACGACAAGTCGCCGCAGGTGCGTACCGCCGAGACCCGGCAGCCGGACGCGCGCACCGCCGTGCCGGACGCCCCGGGCACCAAGGTCCCGACGGACGGCGCGCCGCCGGCGCCGCGCGACGCGCAGGCGGCGGAGGCCGCCGGCGCGGCGGCGAACCCGCCGGCCGGTGACGGCAAGCCCGCCGGCGACGAGGCCGGGGCGCAGCAGCGCAACCTCAAGGAAGCGGAGGCCGGGGCGGGCGCCAACGGCGCGGGCCCGGCGGTCGCGAGCGAAACGGGGGTCCAGAAGTGACCGCTCCTCGGCCGGAGACGCTGGCCAAGCTGACGCCGGTGCTCACCAAGCGCTGGCTGTCGCCGGACGCCTGGCGGATCGGCACCTACGAGAAGCTGGACGGCTACGCCGCCCTGCGCAAGGCGCTCAAGGCGCACCCGGACGACCTGATCCAGCTCATCAAGGACTCGGGGCTGCGCGGCCGCGGCGGCGCGGGCTTCCCGACCGGTCTCAAGTGGGGGTTCATCCCGCAGGGCGACGGCAAGCCGCACTACCTCGTGGTGAACGCCGACGAGGGCGAGCCGGGCACCTGCAAGGACCTGCCGCTCATGACCCACGACCCGCACTCGCTGGTCGAGGGCGTCATCATCGCCTCGTACGCGATCCGGGCCAACCGGGCGTACATCTACATCCGGGGCGAGGCCGTGCACGCAGCCCGCCGGCTGCGCAACGCCGTGCAGGAGGCGTACGCCAAGGGCTACCTCGGCCGGAACATCCAGGGCAGCGGCTTCGACCTGGACCTGGTGGTGCACTCCGGTGCCGGGGCGTACATCTGCGGTGAGGAGACCGCGCTGCTGGACTCGCTGGAGGGCTTCCGGGGCCAGCCCCGGCTGCGCCCGCCGTTCCCGGCAACCCACGGCCTGTACGCCAGCCCGACCGTGGTGAACAACGTCGGCACCATCGCCAGCGTGCCGTACATCGTGCTGGGCGGCGCCGACTGGTGGAAGACCATGGGCACGGAGAAGTCGTCCGGCCCGATGATCTACTCGCTCTCCGGCCGGATCGCCAACCCGGGCCAGTTCGAGTGCTCGATGGGCATCACCCTGCGCGAGCTGATCGAGATGGCCGGCGGCATGCAGCCCGGGCACAACCTGAAGTTCTGGACCCCGGGCGGCTCGTCGACGCCGCTGCTCACCGCCGAGCACCTGGACGTGCCGCTGGACTTCGAGGGGGTGGCGGCGGCCGGCTCGATCCTGGGCACCACGGCCACGCAGATCTTCTCCGACCAGGACTGCCCGGTGTACGCGACCTACCGGTGGCTGGAGTTCTACCACCACGAGTCGTGCGGCAAGTGCACCCCGTGCCGTGAGGGCAACTACTGGATGGTCCGGGTCTACCGGCGGATCCTCTCCGGTCAGGGCACCCACGAGGACCTGGACACCCTGCTCGACACCTGCGACAACATCCTCGGCCGCTCGTTCTGCGGCCTGGGTGACGGTGCGACCAGCTCGGTGACCTCGTCGCTGAAGTACTTCAAGCAGGACTACCTCGACTACATCGAGGGACGTACCGCGCCGAAGCTCTCCGAGAAGCAGCTGGTGGGAGCCCACTGATGACCGACGTAGCCAAGCAGACCGAGACCGTCACCCTGACCATCGACGGCGTCCAGGTCACCGCCCCCAAGGGGGCGCTGCTGATCCGGGTCGCCGAGCAGATGGGCACCGAGATCCCGCGGTTCTGCGACCACCCGCTGCTGGCCCCGGCCGGCGCCTGCCGGCAGTGCCTGGTGGAGGTGGAGGGCCAGCGCAAGCCGGTCGCCTCCTGCACCCAGACCGTGGCCGACGGCATGGTGGTGCGGACCCAGCTCAGCTCCCCGGTCGCCAAGAAGGCCCAGGAGGGGGTGATGGAGCTGCTGCTCCTCAACCACCCCCTGGACTGCCCGATGTGCGACAAGGGCGGCGAGTGCCCGCTGCAGAACCAGGCCATGTCCACGGGCCGCACCGACTCCCGGTTCCACGAGCACAAGCGGGAGTACCCGAAGCCGCTGCCGATCAGCACCCAGGTGCTGCTCGACCGCGAGCGGTGCGTGCTCTGCCAGCGCTGCACCCGGTTCTCCGAGGAGATCGCCGGCGACAAGTTCATCGACCTGATGGGCCGGTCGTCCGCCGAGGAGATCAACATCTACCGGGACGACGCGTACGGCGAGGAGGGCGACGCGGGGGACGTCCCGTTCAACTCCTACTTCTCCGGCAACACCGTGCAGATCTGCCCGGTGGGCGCGCTGACCGGCACGCAGTACCGGTTCCGGGCCCGCCCGTTCGACCTGGTCTCCACGCCCAGCGCCTGCGAGCACTGCGCGGCCGGCTGCGCCCAGCGCACCGACTGGCGGCGGGGCAAGGTACTGCGCCGGCTGGCCGGCGACGACCCGGCGGTGAACGAGGAGTGGAACTGCGACAAGGGTCGCTGGGGCTTCCAGTACACCCGCGCGTTCGACCGGCTCACCACCCCGCTGGTGCGGGACGGGAAGACCGGTGAGCTGCGCGAGGCGTCCTGGAGCGAGGCGCTGACCCGCGCCGCCGAGGGGCTGCGCGCCGCCCGGGACGGCGGGCAGGGCACGGCGGTGCTCACCGGCGGCCGGCTCACCGTCGAGGACGCCTACGCGTACGCGAAGTTCGCCCGGGTCGCGCTGCACACCAACGACATCGACTTCCGGGCCCGCCCGGTCTCCCGCGAGGAGGCCGACTTCCTGGCCAGCAGCGTCGCCGGGGTCACCGACGTGACCTACGCCGACGTGGAGAACGCGCCCGCCGTGGTGCTGGTCGGTCTGGAGCCGGAGGAGGAGTGCCCCATCCTCTTCCTGCGGCTGCGCAAGGCGTACCTGAAGAAGAAGCTCACCGTGTACGCGCTCGCGCCGTTCGCGACCCGCGGCCTGGAGAAGCTCGGGGCCAAGCTGGCCCGGGTGGTGCCGGGCGAGGAGGCCAGCGTGCTGGCCGAGCACGCCACGGTGGCCGAGGCGCTGAGCCAGCCGGGCGCCGTCCTGATCGTCGGCGAGCGGCTGGGCGCGGTGCCCGGCGGCCTCTCCGCCGCGGCGGACGTGGCCCGGCGTACCGGGGCCAAGCTGGCCTGGGTGCCGCGGCGCGCGGGTGACCGCGGCGCGGTCGACGCGGGCTGCCTGCCCAACCTGCTCCCCGGTGGCCGCGTGGTCACCGAGCCGGCCGCCCGCGCCGAGCTGGGCGAGGCGTGGGACATCCCGGCCGGGGTGATCCCGAGCCAGGCCGGCCGGGACACCGACGGCATCCTCACGGCCACGGCCAACGGTCAGGTCGGCGCCCTCGTGGTGGCCGGCGTCGACCCGGCCGACCTGGCCGACCCGCGCCTGGCCGAGCAGGCCCTCGACGCGGTGCCGTTCCTGGTCAGCCTGGAACTGCGGATGAGCGCGGTGGCCCGTCGGGCCGACGTGGTCTTCCCGGTCGCCCCGGTGGTCGAGAAGGCCGGCAGCTTCCTGGACTGGGAGGGCCGGCTGCGCACCTTCGAGAAGGTGCTGGACACCGGCGCGATGACCGACGGCCGGGTGCTCGACGCCATCGCCGCGCAGCTCGACGTGCGGCTCGGCACCGGCGACGTGCAGAGCGTCCGCCGGGAGCTGGGCGCGCTGCCGCCGACCCGGGTGGACCGGCCGTCCGCCCCGTCGGTTGAGCCGGCCGCCGTGCCGCAGCCCGAGGCCGGCGAGGCCGTGCTGGCCACCTGGCACCAGCTCCTCGACCTGGGCAGCCTCACCGACGGCGACGAGCACCTCGCCGGCACCGCCCGCCCGCCGGTGGTCCGGCTGGGCAAGGGCACCGCCGAGGCGCTCGGTGTCGCGGACGGCGACCCGGTGACCGTCGGCACCGACCGCGGTGCGGTCACCCTGCCGGCGGCGATCACCGAGATGCCGGACGGCGTCGTCTGGCTGCCGACCAACTCACCCGGCTCGACCGTCCGGCGCAGCCTCGGCGCGACGTCCGGCGAGGTCGTGAAGGTCTCCGCCGCGGCCATCGCCGCGGACGTGGCCGCCCGTCCGGGTCCGCTCCTCAACACCGGGAGTGTCCAGTGAGCGCGAGGAGTGAACGAGCGGAGCGAGTGAGCCCCGCAGTCGCGAACGAAAGGCGGGCGCAGTGAACCTCTACCTCGCGGCGCAGGACCCGACGCTGGCGGACTTCGGCAAGGACCCGTGGTGGCTGGTCCTCATCAAGATCGTCTTCGCGTTCGCCTTCGGCCTGCTGGCCACGCTGCTCGGCGTCTGGTTCGAGCGCCGGGTGGTCGGCCGCATGGCGGTGCGGCCCGGCCCGAACCAGGTCGGCCCGTTCGGCCTGCTGCAGACCCTGGCCGACGGCCTGAAGATGGCCTTCAAGGAGGACATCCTCCCGCGGACGGCCGACAAGGTGGTCTTCTTCTTCGCGCCGACCATCTCGGTGATCTGCGCGGTCACCTCGCTGTCGGTGGTGCCGTTCGGCCCGATGGTGAGCATCTTCGGCCACCACACGCCGCTGCAGGTCACCGACGTGTCGGTGGCGGTGCTGGTGATCCTCGCCTGCTCCTCGATGGGCATCTACGGCATCGTGCTCGGCGGCTGGGCCTCCGGCTCGACGTACCCGCTGCTCGGCGGTCTCCGCTCCAGCGCCCAGATGATCTCGTACGAGGTCGCCATGGGGCTGAGCATCGTGGCGGTGTTCATGACCGCCGGCACGATGTCGACCAGCGGGATCGTCGCCGCGCAGGGGGACGCCACCCAGCTCACCATCGCCGGCCAGCAGATCCCGGCCCCCGGCTGGTACGCGATTCTGCTGCTGCCCAGCTTCATCATCTTCTTCATCGCCATGGTCGGTGAGACCAACCGGGCGCCGTTCGACCTGCCCGAGGCGGAGTCGGAGCTGGTCGCGGGCTTCATGACCGAGTACAGCTCGCTCAAGTTCGCGCTGTTCATGCTCTCCGAGTACGTCTCGATGGTGACCATGTCCGCGGTCACCACCACGCTCTTCCTCGGCGGCTGGCGGGCCCCCTGGCCGATCACCCTCTGGTCGGGCGCCAACTCGGGTTGGTGGCCGATGCTCTGGTTCTTCGGCAAGGTCATCATCCTGGTCTTCGTCTTCGTCTGGCTGCGGGGCACCCTGCCCCGGCTCCGCTACGACCAGTTCATGCGCTTCGGCTGGAAGGTCCTGCTGCCGATCAACCTGGTCTGGATCCTGGTGCTGAGCGGGCTCCGCTCGATCGAGGACTGGCAGACCCGGGACCGGCTGCTCGCCACCGGCATCGGTGCGGGCGTGCTGCTGCTGGCCACGCTCTTCTGGCCGAGCCGGAAGAAGGCGCCGAAGCCGGCGCTCCAGGAGCAGGTGAACAGCCGTCCACACGGCAGCTTCCCGCTGCCGCCGATGGATCTTCAGGTTCCGCCGAGCCCGCGTACCAAGCGTGTGGTCGCCGAGCGGGAGCCGGCCAACATTGTCGCCGGCTCGGACTCCAGGGAGGTGTGACGTGGGCGCGATCACCGGAACGTTCAAGGGCTTCGGGGTCACCTTCTCGCACATGTTCAAGAAGGTCGTCACCACCGACTACCCGTTCAAGCCGCCGGTCTCGGCGCCGCGCTACCACGGGCGGCACATCCTCAACCGGCACCCGGACGGGCTGGAGAAGTGCATCGGCTGCGAGCTGTGCGCGTGGGCCTGCCCGGCGGACGCGATCTACGTGGAGGGTGGCGACAACACCGAGGAGCAGCGCTTCTCCCCGGGTGAGCGGTACGCCAGCGTCTACCAGATCAACTACGCCCGGTGCATCTTCTGCGGGCTCTGCATCGAGGCCTGCCCGACCCGGTCGCTCACCATGAGCAACGAGTACGAGCTGGCCCGGGACAACCGGCAGGATCTGATCTTCACGAAGGAGCAGCTGCTCGCGCCGCTGCTGCCCGGCATGGAGCAGCCGCCGCACCCGATGCGGCTGGGCGACAGCGAGAAGGACTACTACGTCGGCGGGCTGACCAACCCGGGCACCTCGGCCGGCGCCGAGTACTCGCCGATGGGCCCGGGCCGGTACCAGGTGGAGGAGCACCCCGGCGTGACCTTCCCCGGCGCCGAGCAGGCCGCGCAGCGGGCCGAGGCGGGCAAGGGAGCAGGAGCATGACCACGCAGACGGTGCTCGCCGCGGCGGGCCAGGTGTCCGGGGGTGAGGAGGTCACCTTCTGGATCCTCGCCCCGCTGGCCCTCCTCGGGGCCATCGGCATGGTCTGGGCGCGCAACGCGGTGCACTCGGCGCTCTGGCTGGTGCTGACCATGCTCTGCCTGGGCGTGTTCTACGTGCTCCAGGCCGGGCCGTTCATCGGCATGGTGCAGATCATCGTCTACACCGGCGCGATCATGATGCTCTTCCTGTTCGTGCTCATGCTGGTCGGCCGGGACGCCTCCGACTCCCTGATCGAGACGCTGCGCGGCCAGCGGGTCGCCGCGGTGGTGCTCGGGCTCGGCTTCGCCGGCCTGATCGGCTCCGGGCTCTACCGGGCGCTGGAGGGCGTGCAGGCCGTCGGCCTGGACCGGCCGAACGCCGAGGGCAACGTGCAGGGCATCGCCCGGCTGCTCTTCACCAAGTACGTCTTCGCCTTCGAGCTGACCTCCGCGCTGCTCATCACGGCGGCGGTGGGCGCGATGGTGCTGGCGCACGTGGAGCGGCGCAAGGAGGACCGGATGGATCAGGTCGCCACCATGAAGGCCCGGTTCCGCCCCGGCAACTACCCCGGCCCGAAGCCCGGCCCGGGCGTCTTCGCCACGTCGTCCTCGGTGGCCACCCCGGCCCGCCTGCCCGACGGCCGGCTGACCGACCGCAGCATCCCGGAGATCATGCCGGTGCGCGAGCTGACGGCCGAGGAGACCTCGTTGAAGGGGACAGAGCGGTGAGCGCGAGGAGCGCAGCGAAGCGGAGCCCCGCAGTCGCGAACGAAAGGCTGGCTCAGCGATGACCCCGGACTACTACCTGATCCTCGCGGCGGTGCTGTTCACCATCGGCGCCGTCGGCGTGCTGATCCGGCGCAACGCGATCGTGCTGTTCATGTGCGTCGAGCTGATGCTCAACGCGGCCAACCTGACGCTGGTCACGTTCAGCCGCATCAACGGCGACCTGAACGGCCAGATCATGGCGTTCTTCGTGATGGTGGTGGCCGCGGCCGAGGTCGTGGTCGGGCTCGCGATCATCATGTCGATCTTCCGGACCCGGCGCTCGGCGAGCGTCGACGACGCCAACCTGCTGAAGTACTGAGGGGCTCGCGGTGGAAGAGACTGTGGAATTCGCCCAGGCCAGCGGCCTCTTGGGCAGTGTCTGGCTGCTGGTGGCCATCCCGCTGGTGAGCGCGGCGATCCTGCTGCTGCTCGGCAAGCGGGCGGACCGCTGGGGCCACTGGTTGGGCGTGGCGGCCATCGGCGCCGCCTTCGTGCTCGGCCTGACCTACTTCTTCCAGCTCCGTGGCCTGGAGAACAAGCAGGTCGAGCAGAGCCTCTGGCAGTTCATCACGGTCGGCGACCTCAAGGTGGACTTCGGCCTGCTCTTCGACCCGCTGGCCGCGGTCTTCGTGCTGCTGATCACCGGGGTGGGTTTCCTGATCCACCTCTACGCGGTCGAGTACATGGCGCACGACGAGGGCCGGCGGCGGTTCTTCGGGTACTTCAACCTGTTCGTCGCCGCGATGCTGCTGCTGGTGCTCGGCAACAACTACGTGATGCTCTACTTCGGCTGGGAGGGCGTCGGCCTGGCGTCGTACCTGCTGATCTCCTTCTGGTACGGCCGGCCGAGCGCGGCCACCGCCGGCAAGAAGGCGTTCCTGATGAACCGGGTCGGCGACGCCGGCCTGGCCATCGGCATCTTCGTCATGTTCGCCATGCTCGGCACCACCCAGTACGACGAGGTCTTCAACGGTGTCGGCGCACTGAGCAGCACCACCGTGCTGGTGCTCGGCCTGCTGCTGCTGCTCGGCGCGGCCGGCAAGTCCGGCCAGTTCCCGCTCCAGGCCTGGCTGCCGGACGCCATGGAGGGCCCGACCCCGGTCTCCGCGCTCATCCACGCGGCGACCATGGTCACCGCGGGCGTCTACCTGATCGCCCGCTCCAACCCGATCTTCTCGGCCGACCACACCCTCCAGCTCGTGGTGGTCAGCGTCGGCGCGGTCACGCTGCTGATGGGTTGTGTCATCGGCGCGGCCAAGGACGACATCAAGCGGGTGCTGGCCTGGTCGACGGTGAGCCAGATCGGCTACATGTTCCTGGGCGTCGGCCTGGGCGGCGCGGCGTACGCGCTGGCCATCGTGCACCTGCTGGCGCACGGCTTCTTCAAGGCCAACATGTTCCTCGGCGCCGGCTCGGTCATGCACGGCATGAACGACCAGGTGGACATCCGCCGCTTCGGCAACCTGTCGAAGTACATGAAGGTCACCTGGCTGACCTTCATGGCGGGCTGGCTGGCCATCATCGGCATGTTCCCGTTCTCCGGCTTCTTCTCCAAGGAGCCGATCATCGTGGCCGCGTTCGAGCGGGAGGGCTGGACGGCCTGGCTCTTCGGCATGGCCGCGCTGCTCGGCGCCGGGCTCACCGCGTTCTACATGACCCGGCTCTTCGTGCTCACCTTCCACGGTCCGAAGCGGTGGACCGAGGACATCGAGCACCCGCACGAGTCGCCGAGGCTGATGACCATCCCGCTGATCCTGCTGGCGATCGGCTCGGTCGGGGCGGGCTTCCTGCTCGCCACGTCGGTGCCGGACTGGCTGGAGGCGACCGCCGGCCTGGGCGGCCAGGAGAAGGGCCATGAGGCCGTCCTCGCCCACTGGCTGATCACCACGCTCTCGCTGCTGGTGACCGTGCTCGGCGCCGGGCTGGCCTGGTTCCTGTTCCGCAACGGCACGGCCACCGAGCCGCAGCCGGCCGGCGTGCTGGTCACCGCCGCCCGCCGCAACCTCTACACCGACGCCGTCAACGAGGCGGTCTTCGAGAAGCCGGGCATCTTCCTCACCCGGGCGCTGGTCTTCCTCGACAACCGGGGCGTCGACGGGCTGGTCAACGGCCTCGCCGCCGCGGTGGGCGGGGGCTCGGGCCGGCTCCGGCGGCTGCAGACCGGCTTCGTGCGGTCGTACGCGACCTCGATCCTGACCGGCGCGCTGCTCGTGGTGGCGGCGTTCCTGGCGGTGCAGGCGGGGTGGCTGGCGTGATCGACCTGAACGCGGCCGCCCCCGCCGGCGGGCCACGCAGTCACGACGGAGGTAAGGCCGAATAATGTCCAACTTCCCGTTCCTCTCGGTGCTGACCGTGGCACCGCTGGTCGGCGCTCTGGTCGTGGCCCTGCTGCCGCGGCGCAGCCCCGATCTGGCCAAGCTGGTGGCGTTCGGCTGGTCGTTGCTGGTGCTGGTGCTCTCGGTGGTCATGTGGATCGCCTTCCAGGCCGACGGTGACCGGTTCCAGTTCCGCGAGTCGTACGCGTGGATCCCGAACTGGGGCGTCAACTTCACCTTCGAGGTGGACGGCATCGCCCTGGTCATGCTGATGCTGATCGCGATCCTGGTGCCGCTGGTGATCCTGGCGTCGTGGCACGACGCCGAGTCGTCCAGGCGCTCGGTGCCGGTCTACTTCGCGCTGCTGCTCGTCCTCGAGTGCACGATGATCGGCGTCTTCGCCGCCGCCGACGTCTTCCTGTTCTACGTGTTCTTCGAGGTCATGCTGGTGCCGATGTACTTCCTCATCGGCAGCTACGGCGGCCACCAGCGGCAGTACGCGGCGGTCAAGTTCTTCCTCTACTCCCTGGTCGGCGGCCTGTTCATGCTGGCCGCGGTGATCGGCCTCTGGGTGGTCGGCGGGAAGACCTTCGACTGGCAGGCGCTCAGCCAGGCCGAGTTCGCCACCGACACGGCCCGCTGGCTCTTCCTCGGCTTCTTCCTCGCGTTCGCGATCAAGGCGCCGTTCTTCCCGTTCCACACCTGGCTGCCGGACGCCGGTGGCGCGGCCCCGGCCGGCGCCGCGGCGCTGCTGGTCGGCGTGCTGGACAAGGTCGGCACCTTCGGGATCCTGCGATACTGCCTGCCGCTCTTCCCGGAGGCGTCGAAGTGGTTCGCCCCGTGGGCGCTGGCGCTCGGCGTGATCGGCATCATCTACGCCGCGCTGCTGGCGGTCGGGCAGAACGACCTCAAGCGGCTGGTGTCGTACACCTCGATCGCGCACTTCGGGTTCATCGGGGTCGGCATCTTCGCCTTCACCACCCAGGCCGGCACCGGCGCGGTGCTCTACATGCTCAACCACGGCCTGGCCACCGGCCTGCTCTTCCTCGTGGTGGGCATGCTGATCGCCCGCCGGGGCTCGGCGCTGATCAGCGACTTCGGCGGCGCGGGCAAGCTGGTGCCGGTGCTCGCCGGGGTGCTCTTCTTCGCCGGTCTCGCCTCGCTGGCGCTGCCCGGCACCGCGCCGTTCGTCTCCGAGTTCCTGGTGCTGATCGGCACGTTCACCACGAACAAGCCGGTCGCGGTGATCGCCACACTCGGCATCATCCTGGCCGCGGCCTACGTGCTGTGGATGGTGCAGCGCACCACCCAGGGCACCCTCAACCCGGCCCTGACCGAGGTCGACGGCATGCGCCGGGACCTCAGCCTGCGCGAGAAGATCGTGGTCGCCCCGCTGATCGCGCTGATCGTGCTGCTCGGCTTCTATCCCAAGCCGGTCACCGATGTCATCAACCCCGCCGTGAAGGCGACCATGCAGGACGTGGGTCGGACCGATCCCGCCCCGGAGGTCGGCAGCGTCCAGGAGGCCGCAAAATGACCGAGCTGAAGTTGCCCTCGATCGACTACGGGGCGCTCGCTCCCATCCTGATCATGCTGGGCGCCGCCCTGGTCGGCGTCCTGGTCGAGGCGTTCGTGCCGCGCCGCCTGCGCAACGCGGTGCAGCTCGCGCTCGCCCTGCTGGCGGTGCTCGGCGCGCTGGTCATGGTGATCCTGAACGCCGACGACCGGCTGATCACCGCCGGCCAGGCCATCTCCGTGGACGGGCCGACGCTCTTCCTCCAGGGCGCCATCCTGATCCTGGCCGCCATGGCGCTGCTGCTGGTCGGCGAGCGCACGGTGGAGCGCGGCGGTGCCTTCGTGGCCCACGCCGCGGTCACCGCCGAGTCGGCCGACGACCGGCGGCAGGCCGACGGGATGGGTGGCACCACCGAGGTGTACCCGCTGGTCACCTTCGCGATCGGCGGCATGCTGATCTTCGTGGCGGCGAACGACCTGCTGACCATGTTCATCGCGCTCGAGGTGTTCTCGCTGCCGCTCTACCTGCTCTGCGCGCTGGCCCGTCGCCGGCGGCTGCTGAGCCAGGAGGCCGCGCTGAAGTACTTCATGCTCGGCGCGTACGCCTCGGCGTTCTTCCTCTTCGGCGTGGCCCTGATCTACGGCTTCACCGCCGGGATCCCGGGCCGCGGGGCCGGCGTCGACTTCGCCACCGTGCACGCCGCGGTGGCCGAGTCCTCGTCCAGCCCCGTGCTGCTCTTCGCCGGCATGGCGCTGCTCGCCATCGGCCTGCTCTTCAAGGCGGCCGCCGCCCCGTTCCACGTCTGGACCCCGGACGTCTACCAGGGCGCGCCGACCCCGGTGACCGGCTTCATGGCCGCCTGCACCAAGGTCGCCGCGTTCGGTGCCCTGCTGCGGGTCTTCCACGTCGCCTTCGCCGGTGCCTCCTGGGACTTCACCCCGGTGCTCGGCGCGGTGGCGGTGCTGACCATGCTGGTCGGCGCGGTGCTGGCGGTCACCCAGACGGACATCAAGCGGCTGCTGGCGTACTCGTCGATCGCGAACGCCGGCTACCTGCTGGTGGGCGTGCTGGCGCCCAGCAAGGAGGGGCTCTCCGGCACGATGTTCTACCTGGTCGCGTACGGCTTCTCGGTGCTCGCCGCGTTCGCCGTGGTGACCCTGGTCCGGGACGCCGACGGGGAAGCCACCCACCTGTCCCGCTGGGCCGGGCTGGGCCGCCGGTCGCCGTTCTTCGCGGCGATCTTCACGTTCATCCTGCTGGCCTTCGCCGGTATCCCGCTCACCAGTGGGTTCACCAGCAAGTTCGCCGTCTTCGCCCCGGCGCTGGACGCGAACCAGGCCTGGCTGGTGATCGCCGGCGTGCTGACCAGCATGGTGCTGGCGTTCCCCTACCTGCGGGTCGTGGTGATGATGTGGCTCTCCGAGCCCGGCGAGGCCACCCCGACGGTCACCGTGCCGGGGGCGCTCACCTCGGCCGCCCTGGTCATCGGCGTGCTCGCCACGCTGGTCCTCGGGGTCGCCCCGGCGCCCCTGCTCGACCTGGCCAACGGTGCCGCCGAATTCGTGCGATGACCCAGGTTCCCCCCGGGGGCCGGTACGCCGTGGCGTGCCGGCCCCCGGTCCGTATCCCCCTCGCCGGGCAGGTCGAACGGGTGTGGCATGGTTGATGGCGTGGTGATTCCGGCTGGCGAGCGTTCAGGTGCCACCGGCCCGGGCGGTCGTCCGGGCGCGGAGGGCACGGGTCAGTTCGGCGCGCTCGGCCTGCACCTCGCCGATCCGCGCGTCGAGGCGTCCGTGCTGGGTCTCCTGGAGCGGGTCGAGACCGACCTGCGGGCCAGTGTGGCCAGCGCCGACCCGCTCGTCACCGAGGCGGCCCGGCACCTGGTCGAGGCCGGCGGCAAGCGATTCCGCCCGCTGCTGGTGGCGCTGGGCGCCCAGTTCGGCGACCCGGACAGCGCGGACGTCGTGTCCGCCGCCGTGGTGATGGAGCTCACCCACCTGGCGACGCTCTACCACGACGACGTCATGGACGAGGCGGCCGTGCGCCGGGGCGCCCCGAGCGCCAACTCCCGCTGGACCAACTCGGTGGCCATCCTGGTCGGCGACTACCTCTTCGCCCGGGCCGCGGACATCTCGGCCGAGCTGGGTCCGGAGGCCGTACGCCTGCAGGCGCGCACCTTCGCCCGGCTGGTGCACGGGCAGATCGCCGAGACGGTCGGGCCGCGCGGCACCGACCCGGTCGCGCACTACCTGCACGTCATCGCCGAGAAGACCGGCTCGCTGATCGCCACCTCGGCCCGTTTCGGCGGCATGTTCGGTGGGGCGTCCGCCGAGCACGTCGAGGCCCTGGCCGGCTACGGCGAGATCATCGGGGTGGCCTTCCAGCTCTCCGACGACCTGCTGGACATCGCCAGCGAGTCGATGCAGTCGGGCAAGACGCCCGGCACCGACCTGCGCGAGGGCGTGCCGACCCTGCCGGTGCTCTACGCGCTCGCCTCCGACGACTTCGACGCGGCCAGCGTCCGGCTCCGGGAGATCCTGGCCACCGGCCCCCTGGTCGACGACGCGCTGCACGCCGAGGCCCTCGGCCTGCTCCGCGAGTCCCCGGCCCTCAAGCGCGCCCGGGAGACGGTCCGCAGCTACGCCGAGGACGCCCGCTCCCGGCTCGCCCCGCTGCCCGAGGGCCCGGCCCGCCGCGCCCTCGAGTCCCTCTGCGACTACATCGCCGACCGCACCAGCTGACCTCCCACCCCCACGCACCCTCCGGCCCGTCCGGCCGGCCGGTTGATCATGAGGTTGGCAGCGATGTCGATCTCGTGGACTGCCGCCAACCTCATGATCGACGCGCTGAGGGGTGGGCGCGTCAGGCTCGGGACAGCAGGCGGCTGCCGGTGAGCATGAACGCGGCGGCGAGGAGCATGGCGGCCGCCGCGGTGCCCCACATCGCCGGGTAGCCGGCCACGTCGGCGATCGTGCCGAGGCCGAGCGGGCCGAGGCAGCCGCCCGCGTACACCCCGGTCTGGGTGATCGAGGTGGCGGCGGCCGGGGCCTGCGGGTGGAGCCGGACCACCGCGAAGTTCATCAGCCCGGGCCAGGCCCAGCCGAGGCCGAAGCCGAGCACCACGCCGGCGACCAGCGGCACCGGGCCGGCCACCGCGAGCAGGACCAGCCCCACCGCGCCCACCACCAGCATCCCGGCGATCAGCGCGACGTGGCCGGTCTCCCGGCGGTCGGCCAGCCAGCCGGCGCCCACCCGGGCCGCCACGCAGACCGCGCTGCCCAGGGTGAGGGTCAGCCCGGCCAGCGCTGGGGACAGCCCCCGGTCGGCCGCCGAGTCGACCACGAAGGTGCCCAGCGTGTTCGCCGCGGCGGCCGCCAGGGTCGCCGCCACGCCGACGACCACCAGCGCCGTCGTGGCCCGGCCCGCCCGGCTGTCCGCGGCGCGCCGGACCCGGTCCCGCTCCGCCGGGGGTACGGCCGGCAGCGCGGCCAGCGCCGCGAGGGCGGCCACCACGAACGCCCAGCGCCAGCCGGCGGTCAGCGCGACGGTCGGCACCGCCGCGCCGGCCAGCAGGGTGGAGACCGGGATGGCGGCCTGCTTCACCCCGAAGGAGAGCCCCTGCCGGTGGGCGGGCACGTGCCGGGCCAGCGCGGCGTTGCTGGCGAGCTGGCCGAGGGCGTTGGCGGCGGCGCTGAGCGCGAGCAGCACCACCAGCACCGGGTACGACCGGGCCAGCCCCGCCACGGCCAGCAGCGAGCCGGCGGAGAGCAGGATGCCGGCACGGGCCACCACGGCCGGCCCGTACCGCTCGACCAGGGCGCCGGAAGGCACCGAGGCGAGGGCGCTGACGCCGAAGTAGACCGAGACGGCCAGGCCGAGCCCGGCGGGGGTGAAGTGGAGGTCGTCGCCCATCTGCACGGCGAGACCGCCGACCAGGAAGACGGGCAGGACGCAGGCGATCGTGGTGGCGATCGCGCCCGCGTTGATCCGGACGGTACGCCGGGACGCGGGCGGAGCGGGGTGCAGCACGGTTTCGGTCATGGTCCGGCAAACCTACGCCGGTCACGTTTCGGCAGCTGATCGTGTCTGTCGGGGCACTGTCTGTGCCCGGTGATCTGGCATCCTCGATCCGAACAGGCATTTCGCACTCGGCCTGTTTTTCATATGGTGTAAGTCCCCGGCGGCGGAGGTGGTTGTGCGTGACCCCTTGGCGGAACCTTCGGACCTGATCCGAAGTGTCTCCCGCGCGCTACGAGTGCTCGAGTCGGTCGGCCGTGCGCCGAAGGGGCTCACCGTCAAGCAGATCGCCCGCCGCTGCGAGCTGACCGTCGCCACCACCTACCACCTGGTGCGCACGCTGGCCTACGAGGGCTACGTGATCCGCCGGGAGGACGGCACGTACATCGTCGGGCTGGAGGTCGCCGACCGCTACCGCGAGCTGGTCACCGCGTTCCGCGGGCCGCCGCCGGTCGGGGAGGCGCTGCGGCGGGCCGCGGCGGACACCGGCTGGAGCCACTACCTGGGCCGCTTCGTGGGCGGCCAGGTGGCGGTCACGGCGGTCGCCGAGGGGCCGCGGTCGCCCTACCTGGAGGATCTGGTGCCGGGCTTCGACGAGGGGGCGCACGCCACCGCGCTCGGCAAGAGCCTGCTCGCCACCCTCACGGCCGAGCAGCGCTTCCGCTACCTGCGGGAATACGGCATGCGCCCGTTCACCGGCGCGACCCTCACCACCGTCGAGGCGTTCGAGGCCGACCTGGCCGCCGGCGACCGGCGCGGCATGCAGTTGGAGCTGGGGCAGTTCCGGCAGGGGGTGGCGTGCGCGGCGGTGCTGGTCACCCCCGACAAGGACATCGAGCGCCGGGTGGTGCTGGCCTGCGCGCTGCCGGCCAGCGAGATGATGACCTCGGCCCGGGTGGTCCGGGCCAAGCTGCTCACCGTCGCCCGCGCGGTCGCCGACGGCATCGCCGCGGAGATCTGACCCGGACGGCCGAAGGGCCCCTTCCCGGCGGGGGAAGAGGCCCTTCGCGGGCAGGTCCAGCGCCGGACCGCCCGGGGGTGGGGTCAGCTGCCGACCGGGCCGCCGTCGAGGCGCCAGGTGACGACCACGCCGGGCTTGGCGAAGTCACCCTCCGGCCAGGTGGAGGCCGGGTTCTCCACCGACGCGCCGGTGATCTCGCCCGGGTGCTGCACGGCCACGAAGACCGAGCGGTTGTCCTTCGTGATGAACGGGCCGCAGGTCTCCGCGCCGAGCGGCACGGTGAGGAACTGCTTCAGGTGGCCCCGCTCCGGGCCCTCGACGGCGGTGGCGAAGAGGCCGTCGTTGCTGCCCAGCGCGTTGCCGTCGGTCGAGATCCAGAGGTTGCCGGTGGCGTCGAACGCGACGTTGTCCGGGCAGGAGATCGGGGAGACCTTGGTCTTGTCGTACCCGGCGAAGTGGGTGGACGGGTCGGTCGGGTCGCCGCAGACGATCGGCAGCGACCAGGCGAAGGTCTCGGCGGTGTTGTCGCCGCGGTCCTCGACCAGCTCCAGGATCTGCCCGTGCTTGTTGAGGTTGCGCGGGTTCGCCTCGTCGGCCGCCGCCTTGCCGGCCTTGCCCCGGTCGGTGTTGTTGGTGAGCGCCACGTAGACCTTGCCGGTGAGCTGGCTCGGCTCGACGTCCTCCGGACGGTCCATCTTGGTCGCACCGACCTTGTCCCCGGCGAGGCGGGTGAAGGTCAGCACGTCGGCCGCGGTCATCCCGTCGACGTACGAGCGGTTGCCGCTGACCAGCTTGATCCAGCGGCCCCGGCCGTCGAACGCCCCGTCGGAGGGGAGCTTGCCGGTGCCGTCGATCTCGGCGGCGCTGTTCCCCTCCAGGGCGGCCACGTAGAGCGTGCCCGACTCCAGCAGGGTCAGGTTGTGCTTGCGGGCCACCCAGGAGTTGCCCGGCATGAACTTCTTGTCCGAGACGAACTTGTAGAGGTAGTCGAAGCGCTCGTCGTCGCCCATGTACGCGACCACGCGCCCGTCCTTCGCGACGATCACGTTCGCGCCCTCGTGCTTCACCCGGCCGAGCGCGGTGTGCTTGCGCGGGCGGCTCTCCGGGTCGAACGGGTCGATCTCGACGACCCAGCCGTAGCGGTGCGCCTCGTTCGGGTGCTTCGCCAGGTCGAAGCGCTCGTCGGCGCGCTCCCACTTGCGGCTGCCGCTCGGGTAGCGCACGTCGGTCGGGATGCCGTAGCGGGCCAGCTTCGGCTTCAGCTCCTCGGGCGCGCCGTCGCCGCCGACGAAGTACTGGTTGAAGTTCTCCTCGCCGGAGAGCACCGTGCCCCACGGGGTGACCCCGCCGGCGCAGTTGTTCAGCGTGCCGACCACCGTACGACCCTTCGGGTCGGCGGCGGTGCGCAGCCAGGCCGAGCCGGCGGCCGGGCCGGTCAGCTCGAACTTGCTGGCCAGCGCGGTGACCCGCCGGTTGTACTGCCGCCGGCCGCTGCGCACCGGCCGCCACTGCCCGGTGGCATCGACCCGCTCCAGCTCGACCACGGACATGCCGTGCGCGGCCATCGCCACCCGCAACTGCTCCACCGAGAGCGCGTCCTGGCTGGTGAAGCCGGGGAACATCAGGTCCTCGTTGGTGTACTCGTGGTTGACCACCAGCAGCGCGCGCTTGCGGTCGATCGGCAGCACCCCGACGAAGTCGTTGTTGTAGCCGAACTGCTCCGCCTGGGCGGCGGCGGTCTGCGCGTGCACGTCGAACGCGGGCGCGCCCGGCACCACCGGGTCACCCCACTTGATCACCACGGCGTGGTCGTACCCGTTCGGCACGACCAGGTTGTCGAGCTTGTTCGGCGGGATCGGCTTGAAGGTCAGCGCGCCGCTGCCCACGCCGCCGGCCGGCGCGGCGGCCTCGCCCGCGCCGGGGACGGCCGGAGCGGCGGGAGCGGCGGCGACCCCGGACCCGTCGATCTCGAAGTCGGCGAAGGTGCAGTACGCCAGGTGACGGTCCCGGTCCGCGCCGTGCAGGGCGGCAGTGTAGAAGGCCAG